>NZ_JBQEON010000002.1:0-251340 GCF_052045245.1 Burkholderia sp. 22313 | reverse complement strand
TTCGAAACTGCCGAGCGGCTTGCGAATTGAATACGGCGTTCCGTTGGCTGAGAATACTCGCACTCCCTCCGGCCAAGACCGCATCACATGCGACGCATCGATCAAGCCGACCAACCCGAATGCGCCGCTAGTGCGCTAATACGCGTCTCCCTCGCTGCAAGGAACAAGATCATGAAAAATCCCGTTTGTCTCGGTGACCCGACAACACACGGCGGCACGGTCAAATCCGCCTCGTCCACGTTCACCCTCGACGGCCGAAAGGTAGCCTTGCTGCACGACATGGTGTCGTGCCCCGAGCACGGCGATAACCGCATCATCGAGACGGGTGCCGGCTATAGCGAAGGCGGGCGCAGGTGGGCCGTCGATCAATGTCGCACGGAGTGCGGCAGTTGTGTCATTGCCGAATCGTCGGGAGTGTCGATCGCATGAGCATGCAATGGCACATGCGACAGATCTCGCCTCGCGTATGCGGCAAGCCACCGTCGCTATGGATCCCGTTCGCCATCTACATCGTCATTCAAACGGCCGGGGTGGTCATCACGGTGCTGACGTGGGGACCGCAGCCGATTGCGTCCGGCGACTTTTTTATACGCTTGCTGGGCCTGCCGGTTGCGCTGACGGTTGTCTTATGCGCGAGCCTCTACAGCGCCTACGAGCAAGAGGTCAACGATACGGACTGGTGGAACCACCGGTGCCGCGAGATACACGCGAACTGGCGACGCTGGGCGCAGCGGCGTGTCGTCATCGTCGCTAGCGCGACGCTCACACCGGAGGTCGGACTGGCCGAACGCATGTTAGGCCTGGAAGGGTCGCGCCCGGTAAATGCCGGTAAGCGGCTACCGCTGGCGAGCCAGGATCAGGCTTCCAGCGAGACGCGGCTCGAAGCCGTACTCACCGGCCTCTTGACGCCATTATCGGCGACCATTGGCGGCATCGCGCGCACCCGTTCGCTGCACGTCTACCTGCAATCGGGCACGCAGGACGATTTGTCCGAGTTGAGGCAGCTTTGGCAGCGCCTACGCCTGCCTGATCTCGTCTCGTTCTCCTGGGTATCGCTCGATACGCCGCTGTCACTCACCGAGCCTTGGTTTGGCAACGATCACCCGCCGGCGGAATTCGTGCTCACCCTTGCGTGCCAGCTGCACCGACCTGACCAGGCACCGGCCTGGTCGGAGGCCGCAGTAGCGCTTTTGACTACTTCGTCTGACGTGATGGGCAACTATCGTGGCAAGCGCAGGCCGCAGGCGTATCTGTTCCGGCCCATCACGGCCGAAGCGGATGAGGCGATGGACGCAACCGCCGCCCTGCTGCGNCA
The DNA here is from genome assembly GCF_052045245.1 of Burkholderia sp. 22313. Lineage (NCBI taxonomy): Bacteria > Pseudomonadati > Pseudomonadota > Betaproteobacteria > Burkholderiales > Burkholderiaceae > Burkholderia > Burkholderia sp. 22313. The sequence continues at coordinate 250,025 of NZ_JBQEON010000002.1, read as the reverse complement.
GGTCCCACCCGCCCGGATCAAGCACCTGTGGACGAGCAGACTGCCCGGACATCTCCGGCACGCTACCGTATCCGCCGTCAAGGACAGCGGACTCGATTTGCCGACGCACGACCTCGATGAAGCGATCGGTGAGCCGGGGCCAGTCAGCCCGTTGTTGCTGCGCGCGCTGGCGGCGCAGATCGTGCAGCACGGCCAAGGCGTACAACTGGTCGCCACGCCGGCACGGCACGGCGTGCAACTGAACCTGATCGGCACACAGCTCGCCCCGGTTGAGCCCGTCAAGGCCGAGTATTGCCGGATGCTCAGTTTGTCCACGACCATCGGCTTGGTGGGGGTGGCCTGTTTGACAATGCTCGGAGCCGAGACGTTCGGCGTCATGAGGCCGTGGATCAGCTGGGCGGTGCTGGCGCTGGTGATCCTGATGTTTCCGATCCAGATAGGCGGTTCGATACTGAATCGGCGTTTGCTGGAAGACGACTTTCTCAGTAAGTTGCAACGTTCAAAGGAGCGGACATGATCAAGCGCCGAACACGCGATGCGTGGCACGAAATCGAACGCGCGATTCGCAGGTCGGGACGGTGGAGCAGGCATCGCCGCTACGCCGTACTGTATCTGTTCTGGGCGGGCGCGATACTCTGTGCAGTCTGGGAGACGATCGTTTGCCGGATGGCCGTACAGGCATTGGGTACCACGTGGCCGTTCATGCTTGAGGCTGGACTATGGGCTGCGACGCTGTGCTGGGTTGGCCCGGATGCGCTTCGTCACTGGCGGCAGCAGATGGCGATGCGTTTGTATCACGAGGACATCGCCGACGGCAAATGTCCCGACCGGGGCATGCAGATCACGGCGGCGAACGGCTGGAGGTGGTACAAGCAGCAGGGTTCGCCGCTGTGGATCAGTTCAAGGCGAGCCCGCCCCAAGGTCCGAGTCGTTGACGCCTTCCATCGCTTGTACGGTGACCTTGCGCTCCCTGAATCGCCGCGAGCCACAAAGGAGGTTCTGTCGGGGGCGGCGCTCGAGAATGGTTCATCGGCGTGTCGGCACGCTGCCGTCGTGAGGGATCCAGCAAGAAACGAATGAGTGGGCTGGCGGGACGGGGATCGCGGACCCAACCCCCTGGAACGTGGCGCCATCCGCTCCGGCACTCAGCGCGCAATCTTGATTTTGTGCCCCCGGACGGCAGTGGTCAGGTCGGATTCGCTCCACGTCGCCCCGGCTTCGGCACTACATCGCGAACGGCAAGCGTTCGCCGATCGAGCATTTTTCAACGGCTTGTCATTTCGCTTGCACGGTTGCCGCGCACGCGCACAGCCCGTCGTTCGCGGCGCCGCGCGCCCACGCCGCGCCGCCTGACGTGGGCGGAGGAGGAACGGCATGTGCTTGCCCCTGACGACGAAGCCCGGCGGTTCCGGGTATCGATTACGGTGCTCCCATGACTTCCAGAACACGTTGGAACAACCCGCTGTTGAATCTGGCGGTGGCCGTCGCGTGCGGCGCGGCGGCGATGTATTTCCTCGATCCGGCGTCGGGCCGGCGGCGGCGCGCGTATGTGCGCGACAAGGCCGTCGCGGGCCGGCACGGCGTGGCAGACTATGCCACCACGCAGGCGAAGCGCGCGGCCGACCATGCGCGCGGCAAGATCGCGGGGTTGCGCGCCGACTGGCTTGCCGGCGACGCGAACGACACGCAGATCGCCGAACGCGTGCGCGCCGCGCTGGGCCATCTGGTCGGGCATCCGCGCGACGTCGACGTGACCGTCGAGCGCGGCAACGTGCGCCTGAGCGGGCAGGTCGAAGAAACGGAGCGGTATGCCGTCGTCGACGGCGTGGCCGCGCTGCACGGCGTGAAGGCCGTCGAGGATGCAATGGGCGCGCGCAGCGAGTACAAGGCACCGCCCGGCGGTCCGATGCACTGACGGCGGAGGTTCGCGCCGGTGGGCGCGGTGAACGAAGCACGACACGAATTCGACGCACGCGTGGCTGCCGCGAGGGCGCTCACGCGGCGTCCCATCCGGAGCACAGCTGATGACCGATCACCCGACCCCCGACACGAACCGTCCGGCTCCGCAGCCCGATGCGCACCACGCGCTCGAAAGCCTGCTCGGCAGCTTGCACCGGCACGGCTTCCTGCGCTTCGCGAACGAAGTCGTCAGCGCGAACGCGCAGATGGCCGAGACGTTCGTCGGCGCGTTCGACAAGCCGGGTACGCAAAGCGGCGTGCAGAACCTCGCCGCGCTCGTGATGGCGCTGTCGCGCATTCCGCCGGAGCAGTTCGGCAAGGCCGTGTTCGCGGCCGCCGACGCGATGCATCACATCGGCGCGTGGAAGCCGGCCGAGCACGAACACGTCGCACCCGGCGTGCGCGGCGTGTACCGGCTGCTCCACGACGAAGCCTTGTGGGATGCGCTGACGCCGTTGCTCGAAGGGTTGAAGGTGTTCGCGCAAGGCCTCGCGCGCGAGCCGCACAACCCGGTGAACCCGGCGAACCCGGCGAACCCGTCGGTCAGCGAGCGGCCGACCGACGCGTGACGGCGGCGAGCCGCGGCAGGCCGGGCAGTCGGCATCGCCGCGCCTGCGCCGCATCGTCGCGGATGCGGCGCAGGCGGCCCCGCGCTCATGCCGCCCGCGCCGCTCATGCCGGCGCTGCTCAGCGTTTGCCCGCTGCCGTGCTGTCGCGCGGCGCGCCGGCGCCGAGCTCGGCACCGGTGACCGGATCGCAGCCCGGATCGGACGCGAGGCGCCGCGTCATCGCTTCGAGCGCTTGCGACTGCTGCGGCTCGACCGCGCCCTTCGCGGCGCCATCGCCGCCGTCCACCGCCGGCTCGCCGCGCCGCAACGCCAGCGAATCGCCGCGGTTCCACGGGCCCGGCACCGGTTCGCCTTCCTGCATCCGGAAGTACACGCGATCGTACGGCGGCTTCGGCGGCAGTTTCCCCGGCGGGAAGTTGCCGGTGATCGCGTAGAGCGCCTTCTCGAACGACACCTGGTGCGAGACCTCGCGCGTCATCAGGAACCCCAGCGCGTCGCGGATGCCGGGATCGTCGGTTACGTTGATCAGCCGCTCGTAGATGATTTTCGCGCGCGCCTCGGCCGCGATGTTCGAGCGCAGGTCGGCGGTCGGTTCGCCGATCGTGTCGATATACGCGGCCGACCACGGTACGCCGCCCGAATTGGTCAACGGTGCGCCCGCGCCGTACAGCACCTGCGTCACGTGGCTGTCGTTGCCCGCGCCGTGCAGCTTGCGGTAGAGATCGGCCTGTTGGTCGACCGCTTCGGCGAGTTCGCCCTTCGCGCCGCGGTTCAGCATCGCGGCCATCGAGCCGATCACCTCGAGGTGGCTCAGCTCCTCGGTGGCGATGTCGAGCAGCATGTCCTTGCGGCCGGGATCCTCTTCGGCGATCGCCTGCGTGAAGTAACGCATCGCGGCGGCGAGTTCGCCCTGCGGTCCGCCGAACTGCTCGAGGAGCAGGTTCGCGAGGCCGGGATTCGGTGCGCCGACGCGCACGGTGTACTGAAGCCGGGTGTTGTGGATGAACATGAAACCTCCGTGGGAAGAGATGAACGACGCCTGCGACGGCGATCGAGCACGGGGCGCGCCTATAGTGGCGAGGCGGGGCCGCGGGAGCGGAAGGGCTGACGGAGGCAAAGCCGCGCACGCCGGGCCTGCGGATCCGCGCGGAGACACGCGTGTCGCGCATCGGATATGCCGCCCGACGCGCGCGTCCGCGATTTTTCAACGCGTTGTCATTTCTGCCGCGGGCCCGACACGTCACATCGGCACCTCGGCGGCCGGCACGGGTGATGCGCGGCTCAGCGCGTGCCGCCACGTTCGGGCGCCGGCGCGCGCTGCGGCGACTCATCCGTGCGAGGTGCCGGCGCGCCATCGTCGGACGGTTCCGGCTTGCCCTCCGCGGGGTCGTGCGCGCTGCGCGGCGGCGGCGTGTCGGTGCCGCGACGCTTGCCTTCGGGGCCGGGCGTGCTGTCGCCACGGTCCTGTCCTTGCGAATCGGTGTCGAGAGAAGTCGATCGTGTCATCGGGGCGGCCGTCCTCTGGTCATGGCGGGATCGAACGCGTCACGCATCGCGCGTGCCGGCCGCCTCCGTCGTGCGACGTCCCGATCGGGCGCGCGGCTTGCTTGCTCGGCCGCTTGAGGCCGGCCCGTGCAATGTCGCACGCGGCCCCCGCCTGGAGCGATCTTTCATGCCCGATGCGACCCTGTTCCCGTTGTCCATCCATGAGCGATGGTGCGCCGTGTTCCGGCGCGCGTTCACGACGGGACGACGCGGTACGGAAGCGCACGAGGCGGGCTTCGTTGCGCTGGATCCGGCCCCGGCGCTTTCAGCCGTCGGCGCGGTGACGGGGCGCACCGGACTCGGCCGACACATCGGACTGTCCGGCACCGGCCTTGCCGGACCCACCGGGCTCGCACCGTCCGTGCCTGTTGCCCGTGCCGGCGACGGCGGACCCGACGGCGGTCGCGGCGGCGGCACCGGCCAAGGCCGTCAGGACGACCGCGACACCGACGCGCCGGGTGGTGGCGGCGGCGACGGCCATCCGCACGACGATCGCGGCGGCCGCACCGGCGGCGATGGCGACGGCGACAACGGCGAAGGCGAACGCAAGCGACCCGGCAAGAAGCCGCTGCTCATCCTCGGCGCGGTGCTGTTCGTGCTGGTGATCGCGGGGCTCGTGTGGTGGCTGATGACGCGCGACCAGGAAAGCACCGACGACGCGTACACCGACGGCAACGCGGTGGCCGTCGCGCCGCACGTGTCCGGCTACGTGACGCGGCTCGCGGTCGACGACAACACCTTCGTGCATCGCGGCGACGTGCTCGTCGAGATCGATCCGCGCGACTATCGCGCGCAGGTCGACGCCGCTCGTGCGCAACTCGGCCTCGCGCAGGCCCGGCTCGACGCGTCGCGCGTGCAGCTCGACATCGCGCGCGTGCAGTATCCGGCGCAGTACCGGCAGGCGCGTGCGCAGATCGAATCGGCGGAAGCGGCGTACCGGCAGGCGCTCGCCGCGCAGGAGCGGCAGCGCGCGGTCGACGCGCGTGCGACGTCGCAGCAGGCGATCGATGCGGCCGACGCGCAGCGTGCGAGCGCCGATGCCAACGTCGCGATGGCCCAGGCGCAGGCGCGCACCGCGAGCCTCGTGCCGCAGCAGATCCGCCAGGCCGAAACGGCCGTCGAGGAGCGCCGCCAGCAGGTGCTGCAGGCACAGGCGCAACTCGATACCGCCGATCTCAACCTGTCGTACTGCGAACTGCGTGCGTCGTCCGACGGCTGGGTCACGCGACGCAACGTGCAGCTCGGCTCGTACCTGCAAGCCGGCGCGTCGATTTTCTCGATTGTCATGCCGCGCGTGTGGATCACCGCGAACTTCAAGGAGTCGCAACTCGAACGGATGCGGATCGGCGATCGCGTCGACGTGTCGGTCGACGCGTATCCCGATCTCGACCTGCACGGTCACGTCGACAGCATCCAGCTCGGCAGCGGCGCGCGCTTCTCCGCGTTTCCGGCCGAGAACGCGACCGGCAATTTCGTGAAGATCGTGCAGCGCGTGCCCGTGAAGATCGTGCTCGACGGCCCGCTGCCGAATCATCCGCCGCTCGGTCTCGGTCTGTCGGCCGAACCGACCGTGCATCTGAAATGACCGGCCGCCGCGCGGTGGCCCGCTTTCACCGGAGCGATCCGATGCCCGACATTCCTCCCCCCGCGTCGCTGCGCGGGGCCCGCCGATGAACCGGCCGCCCGACCGGCCCGCCGCGTCCGGCGGCGCGTGGCGCCCGGCCGCGAACCCGTGGGTCATCGCGATCGTCGTCACGCTCGCCGCGTTCATGGAAGTGCTCGACACGACGATCGTCAACGTCGCGCTGCCGCATATCGCCGGCACGATGTCGGCGAGCTACGACGAGGCTACCTGGACGCTCACGTCGTACCTCGTCGCGAACGGCATCGTGCTGCCGATCTCCGGTTTCTTCGGGCGGCTGCTCGGCCGCAAGCGCTACTTCCTGCTGTGCATCGCCGCGTTCACCGTGTGCTCGTTCCTGTGCGGCATCGCGACCAACCTCGGCGAACTGATCGTGTTCCGCGTGCTGCAGGGATTGTTCGGCGGCGGGCTGCAGCCGAACCAGCAGTCGATCATCCTCGATACCTTCCCGCCCGAGCAACGCAACCGCGCGTTCTCGATTTCGGCGATCGCGATCGTCGTCGCGCCGGTGCTCGGGCCGACGCTCGGCGGCTGGATCACCGACCATTTCTCGTGGCGCTGGGTGTTCCTGCTCAACGTGCCGATCGGCGCGCTGACGGTGCTCGCGGTGATGCAGCTCGTCGAGGATCCGCCGTGGCGGCGTGGCGCCGAGCGCGGGATCGGCGTCGACTACATCGGCATCGGGTTGATCGCGATCGGGCTCGGCTGCCTGCAGGTGATGCTCGATCGCGGCGAGGACGAGGACTGGTTCGGCTCGAACTTCATCCGTCTCTTCGCGGTGCTGTCGGCGCTCGGGTTGATCGGCGCGGCGCTGTGGCTGCTGCGCACCAAGAAACCGGTGGTCGACCTGTCGTGCCTGCGCGACCGCAACTTCGCGCTCGGCTGCGTGACGATCGCGACGTTCGCGGCGGTGCTGTACGGCAGCGCGGTGATCGTCCCGCAGCTCGCGCAGCAGCATCTCGGCTATACGGCGACGCTCGCGGGCCTCGTGCTGTCGCCCGGCGCGCTGCTGATCACGATGGAAATCCCGATCGTGAGCCGGCTGATGCCGCACGTGCAGACGCGCTATCTGGTCGGGTTCGGCTTCGTGCTGCTGTCGGGCGCGCTCGTCTATTCGCGCACGCTGGTGCCGGACATCGACTACAAGCATCTGGTGATGATCCGCTGCGCGCAGTCGCTCGCGATCGGTTTCATGTTCGTGCCGATCACGACGCTCGCCTATCTGACGGTGCCGCAGCGGCTGAACGACGATGCATCGGCGCTGTTCACGATGTTCCGCAACGTCGCGGGCTCGATCGGCATCTCGGTGTCGACCGCGCTGATTCGTGAGCGCACGCAGGCGCGCATGGCGCACCTGTCCACGCACCTGTCGCCGCTGTCGCAGAACTTTCAGGACGCGCTGCACGAGCATGCGCGCACGATCGGCGCGCTGTCGGGCGCGCCGCCGCCGGCAGCGCTCGAGACGGCCACCGGGCGGCTCTACGAGACGTTCGTCTCGCAGGCGACGATCCTCGCGTATATCGACGTGTTCGCGATCCTCGCGGTGTTCTGCGCGCTGAGCATTCCGCTGACGTTCCTGTTTTCGCCGGTGAAGGCCGCACGCGGCGGGGGAGGACACTGACGATGACCATGCACCGGCAACGCGGCGCGCGCCGGCTCCCGCTGCACGCGCGTGGCATCGCCACGATGCTCGCCGCGTGCGCGGCGCTCGCGGGCTGTACGGTCGGGCCGGATTTCAAGCCGCCGCAGGCGGAGGTGCCGGCGAACTGGCATGACGTGCGGGTGGCCGATGCCGCGTCGCCGGCGTCGGGCACATCGACGGCATCGGCCGTGTCCCGGCCCGGCGATCCGGTGCGATCGTCGCCGGTGACTGGCGCCGATCCCGATCCGCGCTGGTGGCGCGCGTTCGGCGATCCGCTGCTCGACCGGCTCGTCGAGCGTGCGGCGCACGACAACCTCGACGTGCAGGCCGCCGTGCTGCGCATCGCGCAGGCGCGTGCGCAGGTGCGCGCGGCCGCCGCGCAAGGCTTGCCGAACGTGCGCGCGAGCGCGAGCTATCAGCGCGAGCAGCTCGGCCTGAAAGGGATCATCGAGGATCAGGGCATCGACCGGCGCGTCGATCGCCTTGGGGCGCCGGGTTCACCGCTCGACCGCTTCGGGCCGGGCACCGGTGCAGGCGTTCAGCAGGGCGCGCGCGGCGCGATCGACGCGCTCGAAGCGCCGGTCAATCTGTGGCAGGCCGGGTTCGACGCGTCATGGGAGCTCGACCTGTTCGGACGCGTGCGCCGCTCGGTCGAATCGGCCGGCGCGCAAGCGAGCGCGGCGGTCGCGAGCCGCGACGATGCGCTGCTGTCGCTCGAGGCGGAAGTCGCGCAGACCTATCTGCAACTGCGCGGCGCGCAAGCGCAACGCGCCCTCGCCGACGACCTGCAGCGCGCGCAGCGCGACCTGCTCGACCTCACGCGCGACCAGGCCGTGCACGGGCTCGCGAGCGACCTCGACGTGCGCAGCGCCGATGCGCGGCTCGCGCAGATCCGCGCGCAGTTGCCGCAGTTCGACCAGCAGATCGTGCTGCTGCGCAACGGGCTCGCGTATCTGGTCGGCGGTGCGCCGGGCGCGCTGGACGACTGGCTCGACGCGCCGCACGCACTGCCGGGCGTGCCGCCCACCGTGCCGGTCGGGCTGCCGTCGACGCTGGCGCGCCGGCGGCCCGACATTCGCCGCGCGGAAGCCGACCTGCATGCGGCGACCGCCGACGTCGGCGTCGCGGTCGCGCAGTTCTATCCGGACATCTCGCTGACGGGGCAGGTCGGGCTGCGCGCGTCGCACGTGCGCGAGCTCGCGCACTGGTCGCATCTGTTCTATTCGTTCGGGCCGGCCGTGTCGCTGCCGATCTTTGCGGGCGGGCAACGGGTGTCGAACCTGCGGCTGTCGCAGGCGCGCCAGGCCGAGGCGGCGCTCGCGTACCGGCAGGCCGTGCTCGTCGCGCTGCGCGACGTCGACAACGCGCTGGCCGTGTACCGCACCGACCAGACGCGCGCGGCCGCGCTCGACGACGCGGTGAAGGCCGAGCAGGGTGCGCTGGAACTCGCGCGCGATCGTTACCGCAAGGGGCTGTCGCCGTTCCTCGACGTGCTCGACGCACAACGGCAATGGTCGGAAGGGCGGCAGCAGGCGGTGCAGGGCGCGTTGCAGACGACGACCGATCTCGTCGCGCTGTACAAGGCGCTGGGCGGCGGATGGCAGACCGGCTCGACGCCGGAAGCGAAGGCGGTCAGCGCGCCGCCGGCGTCGCCCTCATCGGCCGATGCGACCCGCGCACGATAGCGCCGGCAAGGCGGCGGCCGGTGCGCGGCATCGCGCTTACCGGCACGCGCGCGAGAACAGCAGCGAATCGGCGTCGTTGAAGCGGATTCGCACCGGATCGGCATACCCGGCCTTCTCCGCGACGCGGATCGACGCGGCGTTGGTCGGCGCGATCAGGCACACGCTGCGTTCGAAGCGGTGCTGCGCATCGAGCCAGTCGAGCGCATGCGCGAGCGCTTCGGTCGCATAGCCCTTGCCGTGCGCCCAGCCCGCGAGCGCCCAGCCGGCTTCCGGCACGCCACGAATCGACGGCTCGACCGCGCGGTGGAAGTCGGCGAAGCCGAGATCGCCGACATATCGGCCCGATGCCTTCTCGCGAAGCGCCCAGTAGCCGTAGCCGAGCAGCGGCCATAGTCCGCGATACGCGAGCATCCGCATCCACGAGTCGCGCGTTGCCGACGGCTGGCCGTTGAAGATGTGCGCGACGACGGCCGGCTCGGCCCACATCGCGGCGAGTGCGTCGAAGTCGCCGAGCGGATGACCTTCGAGGATCAGGCGGGGTGTTTCGATGACGGGGGGAGCGGAAACGGGCGGCAGCGCGCTGAAGGTCATCTGGCGGTCCATGAGGAAGGAGGGCGAAGGCGGCGCACGGCGCCGCGCCCCGGCCTCGTACGATACCGTGGAAACCGCGGCGCGCTTGCAAACCCCCGTCTGCGTCGGGGAATGCGCACGCATTCCCCGATGGCCCGCGCCGACGCCGATCGATGCCCGCCGGGGCCGGCACTGGCCGGCGGCCTGCCCGTGGTGCCGGCCGCTCAACGCCGCGGGGCGACCGCCGGCAGCATGTGGCGAACGTCATGCGCGGCAGTCTGCCGTCGCGCGCGCATCGACATGCCGGCGGCCCGCTTCGCATGAAGCGGCATCGTGCCCGGGTGTGCCTACTTCCGGCTCTTCAGGAAGCTGCGCCCGTGCGCGGTGATCGACGCACCGGAGCGGCCATTCGCGGCATGGCTGACGAAGCCTGCACCGACGAGTTCCTGTTCGACCGACCAGCCGAGCGCCGGCGCATCGCGGCCGTAGCGCACATCGGCGAGACGCTCGAGCGCCCACAGCGCGGACGCCGACAGGCTGGGGGTGTTGGACATGACGTTGTCGTTCATTGCTTCCTCCGGGATTGATAATTCGGGGTGAACGGCACGAGGCCGTGGGATCGGGCTGACGCGCGGTCAGTCCGCCTGCAGCAGCGGCAGCAGCGCCTGGAGCGCGGCGTCCTCGTCGGGGCCGGTGGCCAGCACCTGCGCGGACGTGCCGCCGTGCATCTGCAGCGCCGCGATGGCCGTTGCGTCCTTCGCGTTGCTGCTGAGCCCGTTGGCGATCAACAGGATGTCGCTTTCGAAGCGGTGCGCCGCCGCGACGATCGCGTCGCGGGCCATGCTCGCGCGGCTGCGGTTCCACGCGGGGCCGATTTCAACGTAGACGACGGTTGCCACGATGCGGATCAGCCTTGGGGAAAGTCGTCGGAGCCGCGCGCAACGGCTGGCCGGCAGCGCCGCGGGCGAGTGCGGAAAGCGGCTTTCCGACAGGGCGCCGGACGTCGCGCGCCCCGCGCCGGTGCATCATTCATCTCGAACATGTCGACATCCTCAGCGAAACCGCCATCAAGTCCTGCGAATGGTCGAAAGCTGACGATTATAATACGACATCTGGATCATGTGTATTGCATTATAATGTCGTGTGCGTGAAGTCCGGCCCGCCGCCCTGTCGGCGGGGCAGTGCGACGCGCGGTCCGGGTCACGCGCTGGCGTGCCCGGCATTTTTTTGATTGACCCGAACCCCCACCGAATGGAAGCTGCAATGAACGCCGCCCCCGCCTGCCCGCAATGCGCGATGGAAAACACCTACCCGGACGGCACGCTGTACGTGTGCGCGGACTGCGGCCATGAATGGTCGGCCGGCGCCGAAGCCGGCGACGAACCGGCCGGCGACGTCGTCAAGGACGCGAACGGCAACGTGCTGTCGGACGGCGACTCGGTCGTGCTGATCAAGGACTTGCGGGTGAAGGGCTCGTCGATCACGCTGAAGATGGGCACCAAGGTGAAGAGCATCCGGCTCGTCGGCGGCGATCACGAAGTCGATTGCAAGACCGACATGGGCGGCTTCATGCTGAAGGCCTGCTACCTGAAAAAGGTCTGACCGCGCGCGGTTCGACCGACTTTCCCACTTCCCAGGGCCTGCCGAGCATGAGCGAGGATCGAATTTCCTATGACGCATTCCTGCGGTTCCTGGCGATGCCGTTGAACGACGGCCGTCCGTTCGTGCTCGAGACGAAGCACGCGGTGTCGCTGCACTTCGACCACTTCGGCACGCAGAGCTTCATGTCGCTGAAGGATCCGCTCCGGCTCGAGCTCGGCTATACGCGCGTGATGATGGGTTTCCTGCTGCTGCAGCCGGCGCCCGCGCGCATCTGCATGATCGGGCTCGGCGGCGGATCGCTGGCGAAGTACTGTTATCGGCACCTGCCCGACACGGCGATCGACGCGGTCGAGATCAACCCGGACGTGATCGCGTTGCGCGACGTGTTCCGGATTCCACGGGACGATGCCCGCTTCGCGGTGGTCTGCGCCGACGGCGCGGACTATGTGGAACGGCCGGAGGTCCGGGCGGACGTGATCCTGCACGATGCGTTCGTCGCCGACGGCACGCCGGGCAACTGCACGGGCACCGCCTTTCTCGATGCGTGCCGCGCACGGCTGAGCGAAACGGGCGTGCTCGCGATCAACGTCATGGACGACGATCCGGCGCTGCCGCGGCATCTCGAGCAGTTGCGCGCGGTGTTCGACGATTCGTATGCGCTGGTGCCATGCGGCGACGACAACAACTTCATCGCGTTCGCGTGGAAGAACGGCAACCCGTTGCCGTCGCTGCGCATCCTGCTCGAGCGTGCGCTCGCGTTCGGATCCGCCGGCGAGCTCAAGTTGTCATCCACCGCGCGACGCATGAAGGCCGGGGAAGGGATCGATCCCGCGCGGCTGGTCTGGCGCGCGCGTGAACATGCACGCTGGGAAATCTGCGCGTGACGGCGCCGCGGGTGCGGCCGCGGCCGGCGTCGACCGTTACTTCATCCGCTTGCCGAGCGCGCTCTTGGTCTTGTACGTGACGCCGTGCCGGTCGAGATACTCGCGGATCAACTGACGCACGACCTGCGACGGTGTCAGATCCTGCTCCGCGCAGAGCATTTCGAACGCTTCTTTCTTGGCGGGATCGATCAGGACGGTCAGGCGGGCGGTTTTCGTTTCCATCGTGAGGCAAGGTTGGTGGATATGTTAATCAAATTATAATCCATCCGCTTTCGGCGCTGCGCCATTGCGGTGCGTGCGCCGGCTCAATGCCGGCGTTCGAGCCACGCGAGCAGATCGTCGATCACGGGCATGGCCGCGAGCGTCACGAGCAGGCCCGCAAGCGGCACGGTCGATACGTAGCCGACATGCTTGAAGCCGATCGCGCCGGCGAGGCCGCCGACGAAGAACGACGCGAGCATCGTCGCGTGAATCCTCAGTTTCGAGCGGTTGGCGATCACCGCATGCGCGTCCACGTCGATGGCCGACCGGTTCCAGTAGAACAGCTTGCCGAGCTCGATGCCGAGGTCGGTCACGATGCCGGTCACGTGTGTCGTGCGGATTTCCGCGCCCGACAGTTTCGTGATCGTCGCGTTCTGCAGCCCCATGATGAAGCACAGCAGCGTGACGGTGGCCGGCACGAAGAGGGCCTCCCACAGCGCGAGATGGCTGCCGAGCAGCCCGAACAGGAGCAGCAGCACGGCCTCGACCAGGAGCGGCAGCACGAACTGGCTGTGCAGGCCACGGCGCCGTCCCCAGTTGACGAGGATCGCCGAGCAGCTGGCGCCGATCAGGAACGAGCCCAGCGAGCTGATGCCGGCCAGTGCCAACGGGATATCGCCGAGCGCCGTCTGGTCGGCGATCGCCGACACGATGCCGCTCATGTGCGACGTGTATTGCCTGACCGCGAGAAAACCGCCGGCGTTGGCCGCGCCCGCGACGAAGGCCAGCGAGAACCCGAGCTGACGGTTCGCGGTCGCGCTGCGGTGTTTTCCCGTCAGGCTTCGAAAGTACTGCGCTGGCATAAGGGCTTCACAGGGGCTTCACAGGGCTTGCAGGGGCTTCACAACGGTTTCGCTCGATCGCGCGGGGCACGTGCGCATCAGGCGGCGGGCCGCCCGCAAGAGGTGCCGGATCACTCGGATGATCTGCAAAACATGCTAACGACATTATCATACTCTGCTAGTCGTATTTGTCTTTAAGTACAATATCGGCCGACGTCGCCGACGCCGGCTTGGCCGGGGTGGCGCCGTCATCCGCGTGGCCGGTCGTCCGGCCGCTTCAGGTTCCATCCGGCCCGTGCGTGCCGTCACGCGGCGCCGTCCCATCGCCGTCACTTCGATATCCGCGTCATGACCCCGATCAAGTTCGTTCTTCGCTACACTGCGATCCCTTTCGCGGCCATCGTGGCCGTCGTGGTGTGGGCCATCGTCCCGTCGTCGAAGGAGATCGACGCGCGGCAATATGCGGCGCTGTCGCGCGGATACGCGAGCTTTCCGCTACCGTTTCGACATGAGATCTCGGAGGCGATGGACCAGGGACGGATCAGCGACCGGCGTTACCAGACGCTGGTACGCGATTCGCTGGGGAATGGCGTGGCGCTGGACTGGCCGGCGTCGGGTGTCGCCGACGTCGCTGCCGAGCGGCAAAGACTGACTGAACTGCTGAAGGCCGATGCGGGCCTCGAGGAGCATCAACGATGAAGATTGCGCTGGTTTCGATGGCGTTCGCGCTGATTATCGCAAGCCTGATTTTCGCGCTGTATTTCATGAATCACGACCGCGGCAAGAGCAAGCGGATGGCGTGGTCGCTCGCGGCGCGCGTCGGGATGTCGATCACGCTGTTCCTGTCGCTTCTGATCGCATACAAGCTCGGGTGGATCGAACCGACCGGGCTGCCGATCGGGCGGTGACGCGCGAGCGCGCCGTCCGGAGGTAACGTGTTTCGGTGCGCTCGGGTTTTGCTCCGAAATCGTGGTGTTGTGATAAGAAAACTTATCCTGATAGAGTCGATGCGGATGAATATCACGATTGAAATCGCCGTCCGGGAGCTGCGTTCGGCGCGGGCCGCGCCGAGGTTTCAGGGCGGGGTCGACGCGGACGCTCGCCTGTTCCCGCTCAACCGCCCGTCCGCCTGAGCGCGCGCCCCATTTCCGCGATCGGCATGGCCGCGATCGAGTTCAGCAAGCGCGTCTCGCCGGCATCCGGCCGCGCGATTGCCCGCACTTCATCGAGGGCGAGCGCGACCTGGCGGTCGAGCGGTTCGAGAAAGCGCTGCAGTTCGCTGGCGGCCGCCTTGTCCTTGAGCCCGAGTGCCTGACCGAACGCGATCAGCGCCTCCACGTCGATATCGGCAAACCGCGTCGCATTGCCGAGCGGCATCGTCAGTTCGCAGTGCGGCCAGTGATCGCCGCGATGGTCGGGGCGGTGCGTCGGCGTGTGATACACGACCGTGCTGACGATGTCGTAGAACGGCGCAAGCCGGTAGCCGCGCGCGTCGACGAAGAACGACAGGTTCTTCAGGTGCGCGTCGGCATTGCCCACCACCACGTTGAACACGGTCCAGCGGAACACCGACAGGCGCGCGAGCGCCCGCGTGCTGGTGCGGTCGATCGCGCGGGCGAGTTCCTGCGCGTTCGCCCGCTGGTACTTGAAGCCGCGGTCGTAGTTCAGCAACTGCATCGCATCGATCGTATGAATGCGGCCGGCCGGTTCCGATGCGACGTCGCGGTCGAACCGGTCGATCACGTAGCACGCGGACGGCGCGCGCAGGAAATGCACGTCGGGTACGTCGAGCCCCATCTTCTGCGCGAGCGTCATGCAGAAGAACTCGTTGATTGCCGAGTGCGGATAGCCGGCCGCGCGCATGTCCGGCTTGAGCAGGTGCATCGACGGCTCGCTGCCGACCGGTTCGTACAGCGCGTAATCGGGCGCGTCGCCGCGCAGCACCAGCAGCAGCTTCTGCTGTGCGCCGGCTGCCGACATGCGCTTGGGCGCGGTGGCCGTCAGCGCGCGCTCGGGCATCGCCTGGATCCGACGCTCGAGCTCGTCGAGCGACAGCGGCTGCAGGCTGCCGGCAGCTTCCTGCTCGCCGTCGGCGAGCAACGTCAGCGCGCCGGCCGATTCGCGCCCGAAATACGCGAGCAGCCCCCACGCGTCGGCCGCATCGACCTTTGCCTCGCGCGCGAGCGACGTCCGCATGCCTTCCTCGGGCAGCAGGTTGTCGAAGAACCACTGGACCGGGCGATCGGTCGACGTGTCGGTGAAGGTGTCGGCGCGCAGCGGGAAGGCCGGCGACAACGGATACGCGGTGGGAGACGCGAGCCAGTGCGGGGCGTACGCGAACGACCAGATCCCCCGGTCGTCGGTCAGCGTGCCCATGCGCACGCCGTTGGCGGACGCGATCAGCGTGCTAGCCGCCATGGCTGCTCCTGCGGCGTTGCGCGGCCTTCAGCGCGGTGGCTGCCGAAATCTCGACCGACGACTCGGCGTACAGGCGCACGCCCAGTTCGCCGAGCAGCAGCATGACCTTGCCGATTTGCGCGGTCGGCTTGCCGGCTTCCACCTGGCTGATGAATTTTGGCGACAGCCCCGTCGCGTTCGCGAGTTCGTCGCGCGTGAAGCCTTGCTGAAGCCGCGCCGCGCGGATGAGGTGGGCGAGCGCGCCGATCGTGTCGACGGATCGGAACTCCGACATGACGTTCTCCGTGCTTCGTATCTGATCGGGAACAGTATTGCACAAGTCGCCGGCTCGGGCATCATTTCGTATCCGCTCAGGAACGGAGCTGCGCTCACGGCGCCCGATGCGGCATTTCGTACCCGCTCGGATACAGAGAGCCGCGCAATCGTGACAAAGAGCGCGTTCCGTATCCGGCTGGATACGGAGAGAGGTCGTGCGCACCGTCATGCCGCTCGCGGGTGCATGCGGCCGGTCATGCCGGCACCGCCGACCGGGGCGGACATTCGTGGGCGGCGGCGATCGGACCGACGTCGCCGCCCGTGGGCCGGCGCCGCCCGCCGCCATCCCGCGCGACGGGCGACACCGGTCCGTCATTCCGCAAACAGGTCCGGCCCGAACACCTCGTAGTGAATCCGCGCCTCGTGGATCCCGAGATGCTTCAGCGCATCGTGCTGGATCCGCATGAACGGCACCGGCCCGCAGATGTAGTAATCGGCATCGGGCTGCAGAATGGCGCCCTTGATCGCGTTCACGTCGACCAGGCCCTTGAGGTCGTAATCCGTTCCTTCGATGTCCTGCGGCAGCGGATCGTCGTAGAACACGACGAGGTTGAAGTTCGCATACGTCTTCGCGGTCTCGCGCAGCCGGTCGCGCATCGCGTGCACGCTGCTGTTGCGCGCGCCGTGCACGAACACGACCTGGCGCTGCGGATCCTGAATCGCGCGCTTCAGCATGCTGATCATCGGCGTCAGTCCGACGCCGCCGCTGATCAGCACGATCGGCGTCTTCGCATTGACGTCGATATGGAAGTTGCCGTACGGCGCGGCAACCTTGATCTCGTCGCCGGCGTTCACGTGATCGTGCAGCAGGCACGACACATAGCCGGGCGGGTAGTTGCCGCCGCTTTCGCGCTTCACCGAGATCCGGTACGTGTGCCCGTTCGGCATGTCGGACAGGCTGTACTGGCGAATCTGCTGCAGCCCGAGTGCGGGCACGTCGACGCCCACGCTGATGTACTGGCCGGGCTCGAAGTTCGCGACCGGCTTGCCGTCGGCCGGCTCGAGGACGAACGACGTGATCACGCTGCTTTCGGGCCGCTTCTCGCGCACGACGAAGGTGCGCCAGCCGGTCCAGCCGCCGAGCCGCTCGGACGACTGTTCGTACAGGCCGCTTTCCATGCCCATCAGCACGTCGGCGAGGTTGCCGTACGCCTGTGCCCACGCGGAGATGATGTCGTCGGTCGCCGCGTCGCCGAGCGTTTCCTTGATCGCCGCGAGCAGGTGCTCGCCGACGATCGGATAGTGCTCGGGCCGCACGCCGAGGCTCGCATGCTTGTTCGCGATGTTCTTCAGCACGGCGCCGAGGCTGCCCGGATCCTCGATGTTTTCCGCATACGCATAGACGGCGCGCGCCAGGGCCTGCTGCTGTTGCCCCTGTTCCTGGTGCGCCATGTTGAACACGTTCCTCAGCTCCGGATGCGCGTCGAAGAGGCGCGTATAGAAGCATTTGATGATGTCGTAACCGTGTTGCGCGAGGACCGGGGCGGTGGCCTTGACGATATCTTTCGTTTTCTGCGTAAGCATGGTCGAACTCCTTCGTAAGGGGGCGTGGTGCGCGAAAGCGAGCGGGCGGGCGACGGGCGGTGCCGCCCGGCTGTCGTATCGGTGCGGAAATCCGGTGCAGGCGTCGAACCCGCGGGTGCACCGGATCGAGCGCCTATTGTCGGTTCGGGCCGAACGACCGGTCAAGGTGCCGGCAGTGTGCGTGCCGGGCCTGAACCTTGCGCGCCGCGACGCATCACGCATGGCGCTTTGCATGGAGGCCCGCATGGAGCCGATGCCGGTCGTACTTCAGTGGAATGACGTCCTCGTCAGGATCGCGCTCGCGCTGGTCGCGGGCGGGCTGATCGGGCTCGACCGCAGCGAATCCGGCAAGACGGCCGGGCTGCGCACGACGATCCTCGTGTGTCTCGCCGCCTGCCTGTCGATGCTGCAGGTCAATGCGTTGCTGCTGCAGGCCGGCAAGCCGGAAGGCGCGTTCTCGGTGCTCGACCTGATGCGGTTGCCGCTTGGCATCCTGACCGGAATGGGTTTCATCGGCGCCGGCGCGATCCTGCATCGCGACGGCCTCGTATCCGGCGTGACCACGGCCGCGACGCTGTGGTTCGTCACCGTCATCGGACTGTGCATCGGGGGCGGCCAGCTGTCGCTCGGTGCGCTCGCGGTCGTGCTCGGACTCCTCGTCGTGTGGCCGCTGAGATGGGTCGAGCAGCGGGTGCGCAGCGTCAGGACCGCCTTGATCACGGTCGAATATCCGCTCGGCTCGGCAGCGCCCGAACATCTGGTCGCGCAGCTGCGCGACGCGGGCTTTCGCTGCCGGACGCGGGGTTTTCGCGAAACGGCGACGGTTGCGTTGCGGGAAGACGATCTGCTCGTGCAATGGCGCGAGGCGCCCGCCACCGACGTGATGCTGAAGCAGCTGATGCGGATCGTCGAAACGGCCGGCCTGACGGCGGTTCGCTGCTCGACGGAGAACTGAGCCGCGCGGGCGTCCGGAACGCGCGATGCTCCGGCAACAGGCCGCCTGTCGTCGACGCTCGGCGCGGCATCGACACCCTCGCGCCCGGACCGATGCGCGGCGCGGCAGATACGGAGAGCCACATGAACCAGGACAGGGAAACGCAGATCAGGGAGCGTGCTTACCGGCTGTGGCAGGCCGACGGCGCGCCGGACGGCAGGGCCGATGAATACTGGCGGCAGGCCGAGCAGCAGTTCGATGCGCAGCAAGGCAGCGCGGCCGCTGGTGCGGAGGGCAGGGCGGACGACAGCGCCGAGCCCGCTGCGGACTGGCCGGTCACGCAGTCCGCGAAGCGCCGCCGTCCCGGCGAGTCGCTGGAGGACGTCGGTGCGGTCCCGCCCGGCGAGGTCGCGCACGAAAAGCGCCGCAAGCGGTGAGATCAGCGCCCGGCTTCCGCGCCGGTGCCGGTGCCGTCGTGCGCATCGCCGAGGGGCCCCGGCCGGCTCATCGCGAGATGCAGCGCGGCCGGATCGACCGGTTTCACGAAATGCTGCAGGAACCCGGTCGCGAGACAGCGCTCGCGGTCCGCGTTGCGGCCATAACCGGTCAGCGCAAGGAAGATGCACGGCGTGACTTCGTTGATCGCCTTCAGCCGCCGCAGCAGCTCGTAGCCGTCCATCACCGGCAGCCCGATATCGAGGATCGCGACGTCGGGGCGGTACGCGCGGTAGGCGGCCAGCGCCGTCACCGGGTCGTGCACGACCGCGACCTCGTGGCCGGCGTCGCGCAGCCATTGCGCGAGCGTCGAGGCGGCATCCTCGTTGTCGTCGACCAGCATCACGCGCCGGCCGGTGCTGCCCGGCGCCATGTCGCGAATGCCCGGCGGCGGCTGCGGCGCGGCCACCGCCACGGCCTTCGGCCGGTATTCGGGGAGCGCGATCGTAAACGTGCTGCCGCAGCCGGGGCCGGCACTGTCCGCGCGCACCGTGCCGCCGTGCAGGTTCACGAGGCTGCGCACCAGCGCGAGGCCGATGCCGAGGCCGCCGTGGGCCTGCTTCGTTTCGCCGTCGAGCCGGTAGAACGGCTCGAAGATGCTGTCGAGGCGATCGGGCGGGATGCCGGCGCCGTTGTCGCAGACTTCGACGAGCGCGGTGCCGTCCGCGCCGCGCGTCGCGCGCACCGTGATGTCGCCGCCCGGCAGCGTGTATTTCGCCGCGTTGGTCAGCAGGTTCGCGACGACTTGCGATAACCGCACGGGATCACCGTGGCAGCGCGTGTCCGGATCGGCGTCGACATGCAGGCGATGACGGCGCTGCTCGAGCAGCGGGCTCGCGACCTCGACCGCATGGTCGACGATGTCCGCGAGCCGCACGGCTTCCTTCTTCAGCGTGATCTTGCCGCGCGTGATGCGCGACACGTCGAGCAGGTCGTCGATCAGCCGGACCATGTGGTCGAGCTGCCGCTGGATGATCGCGATCTCGTTCGGCGTCGCGTGACCGTCGCGGTTGCGGATCAGCTCCAGCGCGAGCGAGATCGGCGTCAGCGGGTTGCGCAACTCGTGACCGAGCACCGCGAGAAACTGGTCCTTCGCCTGGTTCGCGTCGCGCAACTCGCCGAGCAGCCGGTCGCGCTCGGCGTTCGCGGCGACCAGCTTTTCGCGCGCGGCGACGTGCTCGGTCACCTCGACCGCGCTGACGATCACGCCGAGGCCGTCCGCGAGCGGTTGCGGATTGAAATGCAGCCGGTACACACGCGTGCCGTCCGGCTCGAGCCGGTCGCGGTGTTCGCCGATCGTCGTCGAACGGCCCTGCGCGCGGGCCGCATCGAGCGCGCGCTCGATCGCGGGCGTATCGCCGCCGGGCAGCACCGACGTCAGTGGCTGGTCGACGATGTCGGTCCGGCCGCACAGCGCGGAGAAGCGATGATTCGCGAGCACGATCCGGTGCGCCGGGCCCGCCAGCAATGCGATCGGCAACGGCGCGTGCATCAGCACGCCGTTGCGTTGCTGTTCGGCATCCTCACGGCGGCGGATCTCGTCGCTCAGCGCGCGCGAGCGTTGCTGCGACAGCGCCAGTGTCAGGTGCAGCTCGTTTTCGTCGTTGCGCAGCGACGCGGCGGGCAGGATGCGGCGATGCAGCGCGCACACGTGGCGAAACATCTCCGATTGCTCGGCGCTCGGAAACGCATCGTGCGGATAGCCGCAGTACAGCGAAAAGCGGTACCGCTCGATCAGCTCGTTCCACAGCGCCTCCAGCCGCAACGCGCCGGCGTACCGGTCCTGCGCGCACAGCAGCGCGACCATTTCGCCGAAGGCATGCACGGGCCGGCCGGCGCGCACCGCGGCTTCGACGATCGTGCCGATCGAACGGCGAAAGCGTGCCGGATCGGGCAGGTCGCCGTCCATGAAGCTGTCGAGCAGCGTCTGCGCGCTCGACATGAAGATGCGGTCGCGGGCCGTCCCGCCGCTGCATCCGTCGAGCGTGCCCAGGTGTTCGTACACCGCGGCGAGGTGGTCGGGCCGCGCGATTACGATTGCGCTGCCGCCGTCGCGCAGCGCATCGGCCGCGAACGACGCGACTTCCGACGCGAGTTGCGCGTCGGACTCGTAAAACTGGACGAAATGATCGGCCCGCAGCGGCGCCGATTCCAGCAGGAGAGGGGCAGTTTTCATAGCTCACGCACATGCGATGCCGCCGGCGGCCGGCGATCCGGCGGCTGCCGCCATATCGGGGCTGGGCGAGCAAAGCGTGTGCCGCATCCCTGTTCCGGCCGGGCGGCCTTGCCGCGTGGGCTCGGCGGGTGTGGCCGATGCCGCGTGATGCCGAATTTGTAAATCCTGCCGAGGATGGGTCGAATGGACGCACGTTCGGCGCGGCCGGACGACGGCATGGCGCTTGCCGGATCCGGCCTTACGCCGAGGCACCGCGTTCGACCGGCGAGCGCGTGTGAACGCCTTCAGTCGAGCGGGACCGTGAGTCGTTCGATCACGCCGGCGGTCTCGGGACGCACGCCGCGCCACCAGGCGAACGCTTCCGCTGCCTGCTCGACCAGCATGCCGACGCCGTCCGCGAGGCTGCGCACGCCGGCATTGCGTGCCAGCCGGAGAAAGGGCGTCAACCCCTTGCCGTAAGCCAGCTCGTACGCAGCCCCTGCCGGGTGGAACACGCCCGGCGGGACGGGCGGCAGAGCGCCGGCGAGGCTCGCCGACGTGGCGTTGACGACCAGGTCGAATCGTCCCATCGCGACGAGATCGGCATAGCCGCACGTCGTCAGCGGCCCGCGTCCGGCGACCTCGCCGGCCAGTGCGCGCGCCTTGTCGACGTCGCGATTCGCAATCACCATCTCGGCCGGCCCGGCCGCGAGGAAGGGCAGCAGCGCGCCGCGAGCCGCACCGCCCGCGCCGAGCATCAGCACGCGTTTGCCGGCCATGGGCAGGCCGAGATTGAGTTCGATATCGCGCACGAGCCCGATGCCGTCGAAATTGTCGGCCAGCATGCGTCCGCCTTCGAACTTGAGCGCATTGGCCGCGCCGGCAAGCGTTGCGCGCTCGCTGCGTTCGTCCGACAGCGCGAACGCGTCGAGCTTGAACGGGGCGGTGACGTTCATGCCCTTGCCGCCGCTCGCGGCGAATGCCCGCACCACGGCGGCGAACGCGCCTTCCGGCGCGACCGGGCCCTCGATGGCCGCGTAGTGCATGTCCTGCCGCGTCGCTTGCGCGAAGATGCCGTGGATCAGCGGAGATTTCGTGTGTCCGATCGGGTGGCCGATCACCGCGTACTGGTCAGTCATCACTGGCTCGCTTTTGAATAGAGCACGCCATCGGCCTGCATGGCTTCGATTTCGGCGGGTTCGAACCCGAGCGAACGGGCGACGTCGGCGTTGTGCTGCCCGAGATCGGGCGCGACGTCGCGAATCGTCGTATCGCAATCGGAGAACCGGAACGGCAGGTTCGGCAGGCGCAGGGTTCCGTAGCGCGGGTGCTGCTGCTCGACGACCATGCCGCGGGCCTCGATCTGCGGATCCGCCAGGACCTCGTCGATGCGTTGTACCTTCGCGCACGGAACGTCGATACGATCGAGCAACTCGAGTACCGACGCGACGGAATGGGCGGCCACCCACGGCTCGACGACCGACAGGATCTCCACGCGATGCGCGTTACGTCCGACGCTGTCGTGAAATCGCGTATCGGCGCCGAAGCCGGCCGGCCCGCCGTGCGCTTCGATCAGCGCGGCGAAGCGTTTCCATGCGTCGTCGACCTGCGCGGCGATCACGAGATCGCCATCCGCCGCGCGGAATACGCCGTAGAGCGTCGAAGTCGGCATGTCGTGCCCGGTCTGCTCGGGCAGCACGCCTTGCAGCGTATAGCACTGGACCGCGTATTCGTGCATCGAGACCAGCGTGTCGTACAGCGCCATGTCGATGTGCTGGCCGCGGCCGCTCTTCACGCGCCCCAGCAGCGCGGCGTTGATGGCCGCGACCGCGTGAATGCCGGTGTACATGTCGCCGAGCGAGATGCGCAACAGCGGCGGCCGCTCGCCCGGCGTGCCGACCATCTGCATGATGCCGCTCCTGGCCTCGGCGATCAGCCCGAAGCCTGCGCGATGCGCGTCGGGACCGGTGTGTCCGTATGCCGAGATCGAGCAGTAGACGAGTGCCGGATTGCGTGCCGACAACTCGGCATAGCCCAGTCCGAGCTTGTCCAGGGCGCCCGGCCGGTAGTTCTCGATGAACACGTCCGCGGAGTCGCACAGCCGCTGCATGAACGCCTTGCCGCGCGCGTCCTTCATGTTCACGCTGACGCCGCGCTTGCCCATGTTGAGCTGCAGGAAATAGCCGCTTTGCTGGTCGTCGAGCACCGTCGCGTGCTGGCGGCCGGCGTCGCCGGTGCCGGGGCGTTCGACCTTGATCACTTCGGCCCCGAGCGCCGCGAGGCAGCGCCCGACATAGGGGCCGGCGAGGAAATGGCTGTAGTCGACGACGCGAATGCCTTCGAGAGGGCGGGCCTGCATCAGAATGCTCCCGGCCGGCGCGGCACCATCAGCCGGTGTTCGCCGCGCTGGACGACCTGGCCGTTCTGGTTGACCAGCTCCGACGGCAGCACGACGATGCCCCAGCCCGGTCGGCTCGTGCTGGCCCGCATCGAGCCGACGCGGAACGACACGTGCAGCACGTCGTTCACCTTGATCGGCAGCAGGAAGTCCCAGGTCCAGCCGAGCGACATGCCCGGCAGGAAGCGGTAGTCGCTCTGCGTCTTGAGGCCGTCGGCGATCGACAGCCCGAACAGGCCGTGCGCGACGATGCAGCCGAAGTGGCTCGCGTTCGCGTACGCCTCGTCGACGTGCACCGGTGTGTGGTCGCCGGTGAGATCGGCGTACGCAAGGATACGCGCCTGGGTCACCGTGTAGCTCGGGCTCGTGCACGCGTCGCCTTCGCGGGCATCGTCCCAGTATTTTTCGACGATCGTCATGGTCATGCCTCCGTCCGCGGGTTGATCGCCAGCGCCTGCGCGACGCAGGAGGCCGGCATCGCCTGAATGAGTTCGACGGCCAGGCCGTCCGGCAAGCGCAGCCAGTTCCGCCCCTGCGGCATGGCGGTCACGCCGTACGCCTGCGCCGCGGCCAGCGCGGCCTCCAGGTCCTCGCACATCACGCCCAGATGACCGAGCCGGCCCTCGGGGCCGTCCCAGGCCGGGGCATGGATGAACTGCAGGCCGCCGAGCGTCCAGTACTGCCGCGGCGCGTCGACGGTGCCGTCCACCTCGCGCATCGTCATGCCGAGCACGTCCTCGAAGAACCGGATATGCCAATGGATGTCCTTCACCCAGATGGCGACGTGCTCCAGATAGGCTCGGGTCGCGCTCATGCGGCAACCTCCTTCGATTGGCGATCGGCCAGCGCGCGCTCGATACCCTTGATGCACGCGACCAGCGTCGTGTTGACCGGCGTGGGCACGCCGTAACGCTGCCCCCAGCGCACGACCGATCCGTTGATGAAGTCGATTTCGGTCATCGCGCCGCGCTCCAGGCTCTGCAGCATCGACGTCTTGAACGCGGGGGACAGGCCCTCCGCGGCCAGCGTCCAGGCGCGCTCGGGGTCCGTCATCGACAGCCCGACACCGGCTGCTTGCGCGGTCTCGATCGCTTCGGCGACGGCCGCGAGCGCCGTGGCCTTCAGCAGCGGCTCGCTGTAGAGCTGCCCGTAGGTCAGCCCGGTGATACCGGTCAGCGCGCCCGTGGCGACGTTGACCAGCAGCTTGTCCCACATCGCGCCGACGATGTTGTCGCTGACCGTCGTCGCGAGGCCCGCGGCGTTGAATGCGTCGGCGATCGCCTGGATACGGGGCGTGATGCGCCCGTCGAGCTCGCCGATGCAGGTGAGCTTGCCGGCCACGCCCGATTCGATGTGGCCATCGCCGCGCCGCACGCCGCCGACGTAGGTCTTGCCGGCGAGCACACGCTCGCGGCCGACCACGTCGGCGAGGATGTCCTCGTGCCCGAGGCCGTTCTGCAGCGACAGCACATGCGTATCGGGCCCGATCAGCCCCCGCGCGCCGCGCATCGCCGCGTCGGTGTGAAACGACTTGACCAGCACGATCACGAGATCCGCTACGCCGACGTCGTCCGAGCGCGTCGTCGCGCGGACGCTCACGCGTCGGGAGCCGCTCGGATCGTCGACCTGGAGGCCGTCGCGGCACATCGCGCCGACGTGCGACGGCGAGCGGGCGATCAGCCAGGTCTCGTGGCCGCCTTCGGTCAGGGCGGCGCCAATCGCGCAGCCCAGCGCGCCGGCGCCCAGCATCGCAATCTTCATGGGGTTTCTCCGATGTCATGCAGGGTTGACGTATCGCTGCACGATAGAAGTTGCCCGTCATGCTGACAATGCAATGACTACAATGGCGTCATTGCAATGGACAATAATGCGATGATTCCGACCGATCTTCCCGACCTGAAGCTGCTCCAGCTTTTCGATCTGCTGTATGACGCGCGCAGCGTGACCCGCGTGGCCGAGCAACTCGGACAGAGTCAGCCGACGGTCAGCATCTGGCTCGGACGCCTGCGGGAACACCTTCACGATCCGCTGTTCATTCGAACGCCCGGCGGCATGGCGCCGACGCCGCAGGCCGACGCGCTGATCGGCCCGTGCCGGGAAATCCTCGAATCGTTGCGGCGCTTCGCGGCCTGGGAGATCGCGTTCGACCCGGCGACGGCCCAGCGCCGGTTTCGCATCTGCATGACCGACGCGAGCCATGTCACGCTGTTGCCGCGGCTTCTGGCGCACGTTCGCGCGCAGGCGCCGGGGGTCCGGCTGGAGGCGGCGCGGATCGACGGCAACACGGAACGGGCGCTCGAGTCGGGCGAGGCCGATCTCGCGATCGGCTATGTGCCGTGGCTGGGCGGCGGCATCTACCAGCAGAAGCTGTACGACCAGGACTGGGTGTGCCTGGCCAATCGCCATCACCCGAGGATTCGCGCTCGCCTCGGCGTGAAGCAGTATCGGTCGGAGGGCCATGTGGCCATTACCGCCGGAACGGGCGCGCAGCTGCTCGACCAGGCGCTGGTGCGGGCGCGCATCGAACGTCAGGTCGTGCTGGAATTGCCCGGATTCCTCGGTTTGGGCGCAATCATCCAGAGCACGGACCTGATCACGACGCTGCCTCGCCATATCGGCGAGACGCTGGCCCGGGCCAATGACCTGACGGTTCATGCGTGCCCGATCGAGGTCGAGGGTTTTGCGGTGCGACAACACTGGCACGCGCGATATCACCATGAAGCCGGCAATCGCTGGCTGCGCGGGGTCGTGGTGCAGTTGTTCGCGGATGCGCGGTGAGGGTGGGGTGGCGCTCGTGATCGATCACTGCGGACGGCCGCACGGCGACGGCGGGATCGTACTGTCACGTTACGTTTGATGCCGCGCGTGCCATTGCCGGTTGCAGGACGCGGACGCCGGCCGGGTATCCAGTCTTCCCCGGCAAAGGCGTCGCCGTCGAGAACAGGCATGAAAGTTCGTATTCGGACAACGAAGCATATCTCCACCCCGGCTCGAAATCCCGTCGGCGCGGACACGGCATTACACCTTCGGGTGGCTTTTTCGTCTTACATTTGCCCTTTCCAGGATGCAGGTTTTGTCCTGTTAAATGGAGGGTCTGTCCGTTGAGCATGTGAAAATTTGGCCATAGAGTGCTCCTACTAAAAACAGTCTGATCGTTCGGTTCAGCATACGGAGCGCACTATGGTCTATCAGATCACCCTCAATTTTGAAGACGGCGTAACTCGGCTTATCGACTGCGAAGAGGGCGAGCGCGTTACCGACGCCGCGATTCGCGCCAAACTCAATATCCCTCTCGATTGCCGTGACGGCGTGTGCGGTACCTGCAAGGCCGTATGCGAATCCGGAGAATACACGACGGGTGACTGCACGGATGAAACCATCAGCGCGGAAGAGCTGGCTCAGCGCAAAGTCCTGACATGCCAGATGAGCCCGAAGTCGGACTGCGTGATCCAGATCGCGTCGAGTTCGACGGGCAAGAGCGCTCGCGTGCACCAAGGCCGTCTGACGTCGATCGAGCGCGTTTCGGAAAGCACCATTGCATTCGCCGCCAAACTCGACGACCGTGTTGGGCTCGAATTCAAGGCCGGTCAATACGTGAACGTGACGGTTCCGGGCACGGATCTGACGCGCAGCTACTCATTCTCCTCGGGCCCCCAAGACGGTGACGTCTCGTTCCTGGTGCGCAATGTGCCGCAAGGCCTGATGTCCACGTGGCTGGCCGAGAAGGCGAAGGTCGGTGCTGCGATCGAGTTCAAGGGTCCATACGGCGGTTTCCATCTGCGAGAAATCGGGCGTCCGGTTCTGATGCTGGCCGGTGGCACGGGGCTCGCACCGTTCCTGTCGATGCTTGACGAGGTCCTGAAAAGCGGCGGCAGCAAGTATCCGATTCACCTGATCCTGGGCGTGAATACGGACAACGATCTGGTGTGCGTCGATCAACTCGAGGGATACGCGAAGCGGATCCCCGGTTTCACGTACGCAACGGTTATCGCGGACAAGACGAGCGCTCACCCGCGCAAGGGTTGGGTTACCGATCACATCGAGGCCGCTCAGCTCAATGACGGCGAAGTCGACATCTACCTGTGCGGGCCGCCCGCGATGGTCGATGCGGTAAGCAAGTATCTCAAGGACCAGAACGTGAATCCCGCGAGTTTCCATTATGAAAAATTCGCGACGGCAGCGCCTGCACAAGCTGTTGCTCCGGCTGCGGCTTCTGTCGTCGTATCGCAAGTGGTGGACGCGCCCGTTTCGTCCTCGGACGCGGCCAGGGCTTTCGAACTGGGCTTGCTGCTCGGTCGCTTGAACGCAGATCAGATCCAGACGTTCGGGGCCTTCGCTGCGGCACAAAATGCGCTGGTTCGAGCAACGGGCGATGATCAGCTGGTCAAGCTGTACGCAGAATTCGCACAAAACGATTTCGTGATGAAGGCGCTGGCCAAGCACGTGAAGCATGATTCCGGGGCGATGTCGGCTCTGGCTGACGAAGCCAAGGCCGGTGGTTGCCCGTTCCACGCGATGATCGACCAGACGCCGGCGACCGCGCTCCCTGCATACTCGCATGAATTGAAATGGCCCGCGGGCATGGAGCCGTTCAAGGTCGTTGACGACGGTTCGCAGGGCGACCCCTACGCTCACTACGAGTGGATGCGTGAAAACGCACCGGTTCTGCGCTGCCAGTCCACGACGTCCGACGTCTGGTTCCTCTCGCGTTACGAAGACGTGTTCAAGGCCGTTCGTAATACGAAGCTGTTCTCGTCAGAAGTGGTGAAGCCGGTGCCCCTCACGTTCCTCACGTTGTTTGACGGCGAAGCACACTCGCGTCTGCGCACGATTCTGCAACCGTCGTTTACGCCGCTGGCAATCGATCCGTTTGTTGAAGCGGTGACCGCACGTGCCAACGAACTGCTGGATGCGATGATTGCCAACGGCGGTGGCGACGTGGTTCAGGACTTCTCGATTCCGCTGTCGATTCGCACGATTTCGGCCATGCTGGATGTTCCGGCAGAAGACGAAGAGAAGATGAAGTTCTGGTCGGATGAAACCTTCTCGTACTTCGGACGTATTGCACGTAACGCGCTGGGCACCGGCACCGATGAGCAGAGTGCTAACGATTTTTGGGAATACCTCCGCGTCCAAATGCTGAAGCTCATGGACACGGACAGCCGGTCGATTGGCGCGCACATCGCACGTATGTGGAAGGACGGGCTGCTCAGCGAGAAAGAGGCAAAGGAGCTGTGCTCGTTCGTGTTCATCGCCGGCCACGACACGACGACTATCTTGGTGGCCAACGCGTTCCGCATGATGGCCGAGCAGCCGCACCACCTCGAACGATTGCGCGCCAACATGGACGACTGCGAGAAGTTCGTGGAAGAGACGGCACGCTATCGTGGCACCGTTCAACGCGTGTCCCGCGTGACGACCGCCGATACGACGGTCGCCGGCGTTCACATCCCGAAGGGTTCGATCATCCGACTGCTGCTGTCCTCGGCCAACCGTGACTCGCGCAAGTTCCCGGACGGTGAGACGTTCAACATCGACCGCGATAACGAAGCACACATGGGCTTCGGAAACGGGATGCACAAATGCCTGGGTATGCCGCTGGCGAAGCTGGAGACGCTGCTGTCGGTGCGTGCGCTGGCACAGAAAGTGGCTTCGATCTCGCTCGATGCCACGAAGGAAATCAAGTACGTGCGTGGCAACAACTTGACGAACTCGGGACCGGAGCACCTGTTTGTCAAGCTCACGGGCCGCTAACCCAGCAGGAATCGCTCTTGGGCATTAGAACGATACTCGGTTGGCCGTTCTCCCACTTGTTTGCGGAAGAAACGGCCGAAGTAGGCTTCATCCTGGAATCCTAGTTCGTTGGCGATTTGCTTCACGCTCATCGTTGAATAGCCGAGTAATCGTTTTGCTTCATGGATAGAACGCGCGTCGATAGCCTCGATCGCTGAAGTACCAAATGCGGCATGGCAGATTCGGGAAAGTTGGCCGGTGGTTACGCCCATGGCTTTGGCGTACTCACCGACTGGCCGGCGTTCACGACAGTGCTTGTCGAGCAGGGCGCGGAATTTTTCAATTCTGTCGGCCAGTGTTCGTTGCTCGGGATTGGCTGCCAGTTTCGCACTTTCGCCAAGACGTCCAACCTTAACGAACAAGGCAATCATCTGTGCAGCACCCGCAGCGAACTGCCAACGCGCGTCTACCAGCGTCTCTTGTCTGATCGATTGAAAAACGGTCTCTAGCGGGGTGCCCTTGTCAAGGTTGAGTATTCCCGACAGAACTGCCGGCGTTCGAACGAATTCCAGTAGATCTGGGGCCAAGGCCATGATCACGGATTCGAGTGCTGGCTGAGCCGCCGTAACAACGTGTCCCTCAATGTCGTTCGCGAAGTGGAAGTTATGCACCGATTGTGCAGGGACCGAAATGAGGCAGGGGGCCTGAAATGTCCAGGTCCTGCCGTCAATCGACGTCTCTCCGCCACCGTGGGTGATGTATAGCACCTGGATCAGGGCACGGTGGACGTGAGGCTCGATTTCGAAGTCGAAAAGACTGGCACGCAGTGAGATAGGCTCGTAATGAACCATATCGTCGTGGGGGGCATTGCTCTCCGCTCCGTAGAGCACGAAGTTCGAAATCGCATTTCGCTCGCGTTGCACGGTTTGTCCTGCTATTTGAGTAGTTTGTCCATTGTCACATACTTGGCCAGTGTGTGAAATGGCGGAACGATTCTCCATAGAAGTAACCTTCCAAAAAGTCGGGTATCCATATGAGTCAAGAAATTCAAAATCCGGCGCAGCCTGGGCTGCACCTGAATGGCAAGATTGTTGTCGTGACAGGCGCGGGCTCGGGTATCGGTGCCGGCATCGCACAGGCGTTCGCGCGCGTGGGGGCCCACGTTGCTCTCGTGGATAAAAACTTCGAAGGTGCGAAGGCCGTAGCCTCGTCGCTGCGTGATGAGGGTCTGGTTGCATTGCCCTTCGCTTGCGACGTATCGGATGAGAAGTCGGTCGTCGCTGCCGCTGACGACGTGCGTGCCACGATGGGCCCGGTCAACGCCCTGATCAACAATGCGGGCTTGCTCCGCGCTGGCTCGCTGGAAATGGTTTCGATCGAGGACTGGAATCTCTCACTGTCCGTGAACCTGACGGGCTACCTGCTGTGCGCTCGTTCGTTCGGCAAGGATATGCTGGCCGCAGGCAAGGGCAGCATCGTTCACGTGGCTTCGATCGCAGCACTCAACCCGCAGACGAATAGCGGCTCGTATTCGCCGGGCAAGGCAGGCGTGCTCCTGCTCTCGCGCCAACTGGCAGCAGAGTGGGGGCCCCGTGGTGTGCGCTCGAACTGCGTGCTCCCCGGCATGATCCGTACCGCACTGTCGGCCAGGTTCTATGAAGAGCCGGGTTTCGAAGAGCGTCGTGCGCAAGTCGTTGCCTCGCGTCGTATCGGTGAACCGGAAGATCTGGCAGGACCCGCACTGTTCCTGGCCTCGGACCTCGCGGCCTACGTCAACGGCGCAGAGATTCTCACCGATGGCGGTCTGAACTGCATGCTCATGGACCAGGTTCCACGTCCTGGTTTCAACGCAGTGCCTGCAAAGTAATCCGTGACTACGACAAGGAAGTCAGACATGAAGAAGACAACTTGCGATTTGGTGGTCGTTGGTTCCGGTGCAGCTGGACTTGCTACGGCCATCACGGCAAAGAAGCGCGGCCTCAATGTTGTGGTCGTGGAAAAGGAAGCAGTGTTCGGCGGCACAACCGCACTGTCAGGCGGTGTTCTCTGGATTCCGCTCTCCCACTATGGCCGCAAGCAGAATCAGGCAGACTCGGTAGAGAAGGTCAAGCAGTACCTGCAGGAAGAAGCGGGCAAGAATTACGACGACGCTGCTGTCTCGTGTTTTATCGAGAACGGCGCGAAGATGGTGGACTTCTTCGAGAAGGAAACCGATACGAAGTTCGTACCCACGATGTATCCCGATTACAACCCGCATAAGCCGGGCGGACAGGATATCGGCCGCTCGATTTTGGCCGCACCGTACGACATTCGTGGCCTCGGTAAGGACATGAATCGTCTGAAGCCGCCGCTCGAAACGATCACGTTCATCGGCATGATGTTCAATTCGAGCAATGCCGACCTCAAGCATTTCTTTCAGGCGACGAAGAGCTTCAAGTCATTCTGCTACGTGGCAAGGCGTCTGGCCACACACGTCAAGGAACTGACGCTCTATCGTCGCGGTATCAACGTCACGAGTGGTAACGCGCTGGCCGCACGCCTCGCGGCCTCGGCGCTGAAGCTCGGTATTCCGATCATGACCTCGACGCCGGTTCGTGGTTTGCTGACCGAAAATGGCAAGGTCACCGGCGTGCACGCTGTGGGCCCGGACAGTGAAGTCCAGATCGTGGCAAGGCACGGTGTCGTGCTCGCGGCAGGCGGCTTCCCTCACGACCTCAAGCGACTGGCCCAGGTCTACCCGCACGTCAAGAATGGGGGCACCCACTTGAGCCCGACGCCGGAAAGCAATACCGGTGACGGCGTCAACATGGCCGAGAAGGCGGGTGCAGCCCTGGGTATGGCCTATGCCGACGCCAGCGCATGGATGCCGGTGTCGAAGGTGCCGCTCGGTGGTGGTCGTACCGGCGTGTTCCCCCACCTGCTGGACCGCTACAAGCCCGGCATTATCGGTGTGCTGTCCAATGGCAAGCGCTTCACCAACGAATCAAATTCGTACCACGACGTTGGAGCAGCACTGATGCGTGCATGCGAAGGCCAGCGTGAAACCGCGATGTGGCTCATCTGCGACAAGGACGCGCTGGCGAAATACGGTCTGGGCTACGTCAAGCCTGCACCGATGCCGACCGGTGGTCTGATCAGGAAGGGCTACCTGATCAAGGGCAAGACCCTGCGTGACCTGGCGCAACAGTGTGGTATCACCGCGGACACGCTGGAAAAGACGGTCGCTGAATACAACAAGGGCGCGGTCGTCGGCCAGGATATGCAATACGGTCGCGGCACGACGGCATTCAACCGCTATCTGGCCGATCCGGAAAACAAGCCGAATCCGTGTGTCGCACCGGTCCAAAACGGTCCGTTCTACGCGGTCAAGGTGCTGATGGGCGACCTCGGTACGTTCGACGGTATCGAAACGGCGGTCACGGGCGAAGTGCTGCGTAAGGATGGTTCGCAGATCGAAGGTCTGTACGCAGTGGGCAACGACCGAAAGTCAATGATGGGCGGGGCTTATCCGGGCGCGGGTATTACCCACGGTCCGAACATGACGTTTGGCTACGTCACGGGCAACACGATTGCAGACAAAGTAAATGGGATGGGCGCATGGTAAATCTCGCAAAGCCGCTGGTCGATCACCGGACGTACACGATTGCACTTCGCAAGATGCCGGAGTTTCTGGAGGTGTTCAATCGATTGGCCATGCCGATTCTGCTCGAAACGCTGGGCCATCCTTTGGGTTTCTGGACCTCGATGGTTGGGCCACAGAATCAGTTCACCCATTTGTGGGGCTATGAGGATCTGGCCGATTACGAGCGCCGTTGTCGAGCCCGTGACACACACCCGGATTTCCCCAAGTATCTGGCGGCGTCGGGCCATCTGATTACCGCGCAAACGACCCAGCTTATTCGCGCTATATCGATGTCCGCCGTCGCAAAATAGCAGCATTATTAATGGACGAGTCCAGGCTGGGCCCTGGTATAGCTATAAGTTCGCCATGCCGATCGAGGCATCGGGCCATCTGATCACGGCGCAGGAGACGCGGCTCATTCGTGCCGCCGCGCCGGGTAGCGTCGCAGGGTAAGCCAGCAGGCCGTTATCGCATGCCTTCGGCCCACTTCGCGTCTCGCGCTACGACGTGCCTAATGCCAGATCGCGATGAGCAGAGCTCTGGAAT
The DNA here is from genome assembly GCF_052045245.1 of Burkholderia sp. 22313. Taxonomy (NCBI): domain Bacteria; kingdom Pseudomonadati; phylum Pseudomonadota; class Betaproteobacteria; order Burkholderiales; family Burkholderiaceae; genus Burkholderia; species Burkholderia sp. 22313. The sequence continues at coordinate 216,744 of NZ_JBQEON010000002.1, read as the reverse complement.
TCGCGGGGCGTCGCGCCTGTCTGCTTGCGAAAGTAGCGGCTGAAATAGGCGCTGTCCTCGAATCCCAGACTGTGCGCGATCTGCTTGACCGTCATGCCCGAGTAGACGAGATCGCGCTGCGCTTCGCGAATCAGATGGTCGTTGATCAGCGCGGTGGGTGACGAACCGAGTTCTTCGCGGCAGATGCGGCCGAGTTGCGGTGGGGTGACATCAAGCGCGTCTGCATAGAACTCCACCGGGCGATGCTCGCGGAAATGCTGGGCAATCAGCTCGCGAAAGCGTCTGATTTGCTGGCTGCGCCGCGCGGCGAGCGCGGCCACCGGCACGTTGGCATGATCGACAAGCCGCGCCGCCTGTACGAAAAGTGCCATCAGCAATGACATGCCCGCTGCCGTATAACCGGCCGAGCCACGGCGAAACTCGTTCTCAAGCATATGGAAGAGCGGCATCAGCGTCTCGTCGCTGGCTGCTGGCCCGCTCACTGGAATCACGGCCGGGCGCTGGAGAACCGCGACGAGCGTTGACGAAACGGACTTCGCAACGGACTCCAGCGCGCGCTGGGCCGCCGTGACGACCAGGCCGTCAATCTCCGGCGAAAACGCGAAGCCGTGCACCACCTGCGCAGGAACGATCACGAGGCAGGGCGGGTTAAACGGCGTTTTTTCGCTCTCGATGACGACGTGACCCTGACCGCTGCGGATGTAGAGAAACTGCAGCAGCGCGTCGTGACGGTGCGCCGGAATGTTCCAGTCGTTCGGCCGGCTGCGCTCCGGAATCCACTCGAAATTGAATGCATCGTGCCACGGCGGCCGCGCGGCCGATGCTTCCCCATACAGCTCGTAACTAGGGATTTTCCTCATGTCACCTTCCCTCAGATGTGCAGATTGTCCTGTTTTTCCTCAGTTTTGTCCATGATCGGCCGATGCCGTCTGCCTATACTTCATGCAGACGGAATCGATGAGCATGCTTCGTTGGAGACGTAAGGCACCCTATGGTGTATGCCTTTCAAGCATTAGATTCTGATAACTAACGAAATAGAAGCACTAGACCGTCGCAATAAAAAAACATCAATTTCTGGAGACATCGCAATGCAAACGCCCGATCGCACCGGCTCCGCCGGAGCGCAGCCCCCGTACGTCCTTCACGTTGCCGGAGGACGGTCATGAAGACTTCCGAACGCGTCATCGATACCCAGGCCTTCATTGACGGCCAGAGATTCTCGCCATTTCAGTGGGTCATTCTCGTGCTGTGCTTCCTTGTCGTCGCCGCCGACGGCTACGACACGGCGGCGATCGGCTTTATCGCACCGTCGCTCGTGCAGCAGTGGGGCATTGCTCGCGTCGCGCTCGGCCCGGTCATGAGCGCGGCGCTGGTCGGGCTGGGCATCGGTGCGGTGCTGGCCGGCCCGCTCGCAGACCGGCTCGGACGCAAGACTGTGCTGGTGCTTTCCGTTGCGTTCTTTGGACTGTGGAGTCTTGCCGCGGCATTCGCCAACACGGTGGAGTCACTGACCGTGCTGCGCTTTTGCACCGGTCTCGGTCTCGGCGCCGCCATGCCGAACGCCGTCACGCTGATGTCCGAATATGCACCGACGCGCGTGCGCGCGGTCGTCGTCAATGCAATGTTCTGTGGCTTTTCCACGGGTCTCGCACTCGGCGGATTCGCCTCGGCATGGCTGATTCCGCATTTCGGCTGGCAAAGCGTGCTGGTCGCCGGCGGTGTCGGTCCGATCGTGCTTACGGTTCTGCTGATCCTGCTCTTGCCGGAGTCCGTTCAGTTCATGGCGGTACGTCAACGTGCCGACGCGAAAATCGCACGTATCCTTGGCCGTATTGCACGCGGCGCAACGCTTGAAGGCTGCCGCTTCGTCGCCCCGGAGGGTGGCCTGAGCACGAAGCGTGAATCGGCGATTCGCGTGGTCCTGTCGCGACAGTACCGCTTCGGGACGCTGATGTTGTGGCTTGCCTACTTCATGGGCCTGCTGATCTATTACCTGCTCACCAACTGGCTGCCCACGCTGTTTCGGGACACGGGTTTCTCCGGCGCGCGTGCGGCCCTGATGACGTCGCTTTTCCCGCTTGGCGGCGTGCTGGGCAACCTGTGCGTGGGCTGGTTCATGGACCGCCTCAACGCCAATCGCGTGATCGCGGCCACGTATGTGTTCGCAGCAGTCATGGTCCTGCTGGTAGGGCGCGGTGTCGGCCATCAGTGGTGGCTCGGCACGCTCATCTTCCTGACCGGCACATTGGTCACGAGCGCAGTCACGTCGATGTCCGCCCTGGCCGCCGCGTTTTATCCGACACACGGGCGTGCGACTGGCGTTGCCTGGATGCTCGGCGTGGGGCGCATAGGGGGCGTGGCCGGTGCACTGGTCGGTGCGGCACTGATGGGCTTCGGCTGGCAGATCGGATCGGTGTTCAGCCTGCTTGCGGTGCCGGCGCTGGTGTCCGCGTGCGCGTTGTTCCTCATGATCGGGCGGGGCGCGCCCGTTACGCGGACGCACGCACAGCACAGCGTGCCGATGCACTAGGCAACGAGCCGGCTTTGTCGTGAATTCTCGTGAGCATAATTAGATTTACTAATAATTTATAATTGGATGATCGCAGATGAAAAAGAAGCTTCTCGCATTGGCCCCGCTTTGCATGTACGGCGCATCGGCATGGGCGCAAAGCAGCCTTACGCTGTACGGTGTGCTGGACGAAGGCATCATGTTCAACACCAACGTCGCTACCGGGCCGTCGAAAGGCGCGAAGAAGTGGTACCTCGACTCGCTCAACGGCATGTACGGCAGTCGCTGGGGCATGAAGGGCTCAGAGGACCTGGGGGGCGGCACGCGGGCGATCTTCACGCTCGAATCCGGCGTGAATCTGAATACGGGTGCCGCAGGGCAAGGGGGGCTTCAGTTCGGACGCCAGGCCGCCGTCGGCCTGAGCAACCAGCGCTTCGGTGACCTCACGTTAGGGCGGCAGTACGATTCGGTCGTCAACTATGCGCAAGCGGTTACGATTCAGGGCTATCTGGCGAGCCAGGTTTTCCAGCATCCGGGTGACTTCGACAACACCGCGAACTCGCTGCGCACCAACAATGCCGTTCGCTACGCGAGCCCCAACATCAATGGACTCACGTTTGGCGCCACGTGGAGCGTGGGCGGCCAACCCGGCAATATCAGCGGCAATGGTGGCTATTCGGCCGGCGCGGCGTACTCCAATGGCGTGGTGACCCTGGCGGCCGCGTACCTCTACTTCAAGAATCCGACCGCCGTCACCGCCGGACAGGGCTTCTTCACGAGCAACGGCAGTGGGACGCAGTTGACCGGCGTCCTGAATAAGGGTTATGCAAGTGCGAATTCGTATCAGGTGGCCATAGCGGGCGCGCTGTACACGATTGGACCGGTGCAGATCGGCGCATCGTGGTCGAACATCGAGTACGGCAATATCGTGGCACTGGGCGGCGTGAGTGCGAGGTTCAATAACGTGGATGCGGGAGTGAAGTGGTCGGTCACGCCGGCGTTCAATCTCGGTGCGGCCTACGACTACGCGAAGGGCAACAACATCCACACGCCGGATGGCGCAAACGTCGGCAATCAGCATTTCAACCAGGTCAGCGTGATGGCCGATTACTTTCTTTCGAAACGAACCGATCTTTACGCCGAAGGCGCGTACCAGATTGCGGCGGGGACGTCGTCCACGGGTGCAGCTGCGGTGGCCAACATCGGCAATGCCGGCGACTCATCGAACCGCCACCAGGCGCTCGTGCGCGTCGCGCTTCGTCACAGGTTCTGAGGTAGCGCGGCCCCCACAAACGGCTTTTTCATCACGTGCAAGGTCACGCGCTCAAAAGGGGGGGCGCGTGGCCTTGCGCCTCGATCCGCGCGCGTGTTGATCTCGCTGAAGGGCAACTGCCCACTGCTGGCAACAGTGAAATCACTTTCCCTTACGAAAGGCATTGGGCGTCACGCCAGTGAATCGCTTGAAGAAGCGCGTGAAATACGCGGGCTCCGTGAAGCCCAAAAAATCCGATATCTGATTGATATTGAGTGCGGTGTAGGTGAGACTGCGCTTGGCCTCCAGCAGTAATCGCTGGTGGACGAGGGCGAGCGCGCTTTTGCCTGCTATCCGCTGACAAACCATATTCAAATACACCGGTGTCACGCCCAGGCGTTCGGCGTAGCGGCTGATCGAATAATGCTCGCGGTAGTGTTTTTCGATCAGCCCGGAGAATGCCTTCAGGTGGGCCTGGCCTCGATCCTGAGATTCGCCTCTTACCTCGCCTTGCTGATCCTGGCGACTGACCCATACCACGAGCGCGCTGACGAGCGAGCGGAGCATCAGGTCCCTTGAAGGCGCCGGAAGGCCGTATTCCTGATTCAACTGGACGCATAGCGTGTTCAGGTACGCCCGGTCGTCGCCAACCGAATAGCAGCCCGGGTGCTCCAGCACGTGCCGCGGCGCATCGATTTGCTGCTGAAGCCAGTTCACTAGCGGCGCGGCGATAGTAATCACATAGCCGTCGACTTCCGGAGAAAACTGGAAGCCATGCACGCACATCGGCGGGACGACCTGGACCGATGGCGTGTTTATGCGGGTCTTCTCGCCCTCAATTTCGAGCCGTGCCACGCCCTTCTGGACGTACAGAATTTGCGCGAGGTCCGCGTGCCGGTGTTGCCGGATTTCCCAGTCGTGCAGACTGCTTCGCTCGGGTATCGACTCGCAGTGCAGCAAATCGAGCGTGCTCCAGTCTGGCCCTTCGCCGTATAACTTGAAGACGGGGATGTCGTGCTGCGCCGGACGCTTCATGAGTTCATTAGCGGAGCATGGGCCCGCACGGGACTTTTTAAAAGTCCTATTTTAATCGCAAAAATTGCCTTACCAGCGCCGTGCATTTCTAGAAAAATACAATTCAACCGCGGCGCTAATTATTGGGGCTCGAAGAGCGGAGCAGAAGTCGCGGTGTAGAGGAATACAGGAGACATCGGTCATGAAGACCCAAGTAGCGATCATCGGCGCCGGGCCGTCCGGCCTGCTTTTGGGACAGTTGTTGCACAAAGCGGGCATCGACAACGTCATTCTCGAACGTCAAAGCGGCGAATATGTGCTTGGCCGAATCCGTGCGGGCGTGCTCGAGCAGGGCATGGTCGACCTGATGCGCGAAGCAGGCGTACGCGAGCGTATGGATGCCGAAGGGTTGGTTCACGACGGCATCGAACTGGTGTTGGGTGGGCGACGTGATCGCATCGACCTGAAGCAGCTCACGGGTGGTTCGTCGGTGCTGGTGTACGGCCAGACCGAAGTGACGCGCGATTTGATGGCGGCACGCGCGGCAAGCGGTGCGACCACGATCTACGAAGCGGCCAACGTTCAATTGCACGACGTGAAAGGCGAAGCGCCCTACGTCACATTCGAAAAGAACGGCGAGACATACCGACTGGATTGCGATTACGTTGCGGGCTGCGATGGCTTCCATGGCGTTTCACGCAAGACAATCCCGGCGGAAGTGCTCACGCATTACGAGCGCGTCTATCCGTTTGGCTGGCTCGGCATGCTTTCCGATACCCCGCCTGTCAATCACGAACTGATCTACGCGCATCACGAGCGCGGCTTTGTGCTCTGCAGCCAGCGTTCGACGACGCGCAGCCGTTACTACCTGCAAGTGCCGTTGACCGAGAAAGTCGAAGACTGGTCCGACGAACGCTTCTGGGAAGAGTTGAAAACGCGCCTGCCGCAGGATGTGGCGGAGAAGGTCGTCACAGGTCCGTCGCTCGAGAAGAGCATTGCGCCGCTGCGCAGCTACGTGGTTGAACCAATGCAGTACGGCAAGCTGTTTCTCGTGGGCGATGCGGCGCATATCGTGCCGCCGACCGGCGCGAAGGGCTTGAATCTCGCGGCAAGCGACGTAAGCACGCTGTATCGGATCCTGATTCGCGTGTATCGCGACGGCCGTACCGATCTACTGGAAAGGTATTCGCAAATCGCGCTGCGCCGTGTGTGGAAGGCAGAGCGTTTCTCGTGGTTCATGACGAACCTCCTGCATGAGTTCCCGGAGCGCGACGCGTTCGACAAGCGCATGCAGCGTACCGACTACGACTACTACACGACTTCCGAAGCCGGACTCAAGACGATCGCGGAAAACTACGTTGGTTTGCCGTATGAGCCGATTGAATGAAGCAGCTGTGATGCCCGCCTGATTTGCACTCTCCCGCCATGAAGAGGTATCTCGGGGTACGCCACCGGTGTTCCCGAGATCCTGCATCCGTCTTTTCACAAGACGAATTTCTTCCGCACTTTCAGGGCCAATCTATCAGACAAATATTTCTGATTATCAAATTTTACATAATGCGTATGATCGAATTTTTTCGTTGTAGGAGCAAAGTTATAATGTCGTGTTCTGGCTATTTACAGATGTCGTGTTTTTGACTGCTGGCATGCTGGACGGCTCGTTGAGCGAGCGCGGAGCCGACCATGCAGCCAGCCGGATTGGTGACACTGACGATGCGAGAGCTTGATCGACTCGAGGCGACGCTGCCTGCGCTCGCCCGGAAACGCGCACAGGCCGACGACCTGCTCGCGCTGCTGGCCGGCCGCTACCCGGTCGACTGGCAGACGCCGGACCTGTCGCTCGACGGCATCGAACTGCCCGCCAGCCTGCCCGATACGGCGCCGTCGTCGCTGGTGCGCCGGCGGCCCGACATCCTGGAGGCGGAAGCCCGGTTGCACGTGGCCAGCGCGCAGGTCGGCGTCGCGACGGCCGCGCTCTACCCGAACCTCACGCTGTCCGCATCGGGTGGATTCGACAGCCTCGTCGCCGGCAAGCTGTTCGCGCCGGCCGGCCGCGCGTGGAGCGTCGGCGCCGGGCTCACCGCGCCGCTGTTTCATGGCGGCACGCTGCTGAACCAGCGCCGTGCCGCGCAGGATGCGTACGACGAGGCCGATGCGACTTATCGGCAGGTCGTGCTGTCGGCGTTCTCGCAAGTGGCCGACACGTTGCGCGCGCTCGCCAACGATGCGGCGGCGCTCGACGCGCAGGCCCGCGCGCTGGCCGCGGCCCGCGAAGCGCTGAAGCTGACGCAGGCCGGCTACGACGCAGGGATCGCCGGCTACGTCCCGTTGCTGGTCGCCGACGTGCAATACCATCAGGCGCGGATTGCGTGGCTGCAGGCTGTCGCGCAGCGGCTGCAGGACACCGTCGCGTTCTATGTCGCGCTCGGCGGCGGCTGGGGTGACGCAGGCTGACAGGCGGGGCGCACGGCATCCCGCCTTCATTCGACCCTTCAGCCCGTATGCGCGGCGACGTCGGGACGCTGCCACGGCGGCAACTCCGCCCAGCCGAGCGGACCATAGACGGTGCCGCCCGCGGCCTCGATCGTCTCGACGAACGCGGCGAGCGTCGCCCCGGCCGGCACGGCCAGCGTCATCGCATCGATGAAATCCTCGCTGCGCAGCCACGGCGCGGCGCCGTGGTTGATCTGCTGGACGCTCCAGGCGTGCCCGTGCCGCCCGGCCTCGGGCGGCAACAGGCTCGGCGCGTCGAACGCAACCCTGAGCAACTGCGCGCGCGAATCGCTGTACGGCGGTTTCGCGGCGCTCTGGTACGGCACGTCCGCCCAGCGCTCGCCGCATTGCTCGTCGAGCGGCAAGCAGGTAAACCACGCCCAGGGCGAGCGGACGAAACACAGCCGGTAAAGGGGCCCGGCACCATCGAGATTGGCGATCAACGTCATGATGGATTCATCCCGAAAGACGCGTGATACCGACACGCGGCACACGTGCGGCATGCGCGGATAACGGGGCCACGACACGGCACCGCATGCGCGCACGGAATCACTATCCTGCCGCCGCCGAGGCCGAGGCTTGATCGTCGTCAAACCGGGCGCCGTCCGGGAATTTCGTCCGGCGCGCGAGGCGATCCCGCAATTCCTGATTTCGGTCAACCGCCGCGCGCGCGTTCGGGATGTAATCGACGTACTGCTCCGTCGACTCTGCGCGAGGCGATCCATGAAACTGACTTTTCTCGGTGCGACCGAAACCGTGACCGGCTCGAAGTATCTGGTCGAGCATGGCAGCCGGCGCGTCCTCGTCGATTGCGGCCTGTTCCAGGGGACGAAGAACCTGCGGCTGCGCAACTGGCACCCGCTGCCGCTCGCGCCCGACACGCTCGACGCGGTCGTGCTCACGCACGCGCATATCGATCACACCGGCTACCTTCCGGTGCTGGTGCGCGACGGATTCCGCGGGCCGGTGTACTGCACGGCGGGCACCGCCGAACTCTGCGACATCATGCTGCGCGACAGCGCGCGGCTGCAGGAAGAGGAAGCGGACTTCGCGAACCGGCACGGTTACTCGAAGCATCATCCGGCGCAACCGCTTTACACGCTGGACGACGCGCAGCGCGCGCTGCACCTGCTGAAGCCTGTCGCGTTCGACGATTGCACTACGCTGGCGGGTGGCTTGACGTTCCGACTGCTGCCGGCCGGGCATATCCTCGGGGCGGCGAGCGTCGTGATGCACTGGGATCACAAGGTGCTCGCGTTCTCCGGCGACCTCGGCCGGTATCACGACCCGATCATGCAACCGCCGCGGCCGCCCGCGCATGCGGACTACCTGGTGGTTGAATCGACGTACGGCGACCGGCTGCACCCGGCGTCCGATCCCGAGAACGAACTGGCCGCGATGTTCGACCAGACCTTCGCGCGCGGCGGGGTCGTCGTGATGCCCTGCTTCACCGTCGGCCGAGCACAGGAAATCCTGCACTACATCGCGCGGTTGAAGGCGTCCGGCCGCATGGCGCGCGTCCCGGTGTTCCTCGACAGCCCGATGGCGACGGACGTGACCGAAATCTATCGCCATCATCTCTTCGAACACCGGCTGAGCGCGTCCGAAGCGAACGCGCTCGGCCACGCGGCGACGATGATCCGGTCGGTCGACCAGTCGAAGGCGATTGCCGAACATCATGGCCCGATGGTCATCATCGCCGGCAGCGGAATGGCGACCGGCGGACGCGTGCTGCATCACCTGAGCCGCTACGCGCCCGACGCGCGCAACACGATCGCGCTGGTCGGCTACCAGGCCGTCGGCACGCGCGGTGCGGCGCTGGCCGCACACGAGCCGACGCTGAAGATTCACGGCGAGTACGTCCGCGTGCGCGCGCAGGTCGAGTCGATCACGGCGCTGTCGGCCCATGCCGACTACGAAGAGGTTCTCAAGTGGCTCGGCACGATGCCGTGTGCGCCCGTGCGGACCTTCATCACGCATGGCGAACCCGCCGCGGCGGATGCATTGCGCCGGCGTATTTCCGAGACCCTGCATTGGCCGTGCGAAGTGCCGACTTACGCGCAGTGCATCGATCTGGACGAAGTCGAGGCCGGCGGCACGCAGGAGCCTGCCGCGCTTTCGACCTGACCGACCTGACGGCGCTGCCGGCGAAAGCGCCGGTCGCGCGTGGCGGGACGCAGATGTTCGCGGCTCCCGTCACGCGCGACCGCATCATCAGCCGACTTCGATGATCACCTTCAGCGCATGGGTCTGCGCGGCGCGCCCGAACGTGTCGTACGCGCCTTCCACGTCGTCGAGCGAGAACCGGTGCGTGATCAGGCGCTTCGGATCGAGACGCCCGGCGCGCACGGTCTTCAGCAGCATCGGCGTGCTCACCGTGTCGACGAGCCGTGTCGTGATCGAGATGTTGCGATCCCACAGTTTCTCGAGGTGCAGGTCGGCCTTGACGCCATGTACGCCGATGTTCGCGACCACGCCGCCCGGTGCGACGAGCGCCGTGCACATCTCGAACGTCGCCGGAATGCCGACCGCTTCGATCGCGCAATCCACGCCGACGCCGTCGGTCAGCTTCATCACTTCCGCCACCGGGTCGCCGCTGCGGCCGTCGATGCAGTCGGTCGCGCCGAAGTGTCGGGCGATCTCGAGCCGGTTGCCGTCCGGGTCGATCATGATGATCCGCGCCGGCGAATAGAACTGCGCGGTCAGCAACGCGGCCAGCCCGATCGGCCCCGCGCCGACGATGGCGACCGAGCATCCCGGCTGCACCTTGCCGTTCAGCACGCCGCATTCGAATCCGGTCGGCAGGATGTCGGACAGCATCACGAGCGCGTCCTCGTCCGCGCCCGGCGGAATCCGGTACAGGCTGGTCGGCGCATGCGGGATGCGCACGTACTCGGCCTGGGTGCCGTCGATCCGGTTGCCGAGAATCCAGCCACCGGTCGTGCAATGCGAATACAAGCCGCGGCGGCAGTACTCGCAGCGGCCGCACGACGAGATGCATGAAATCAGCACGTGATCGCCTGGCTTCAGCGAGTCGACCGCGGCGCCGGCCTGCTCGACGATGCCCACGCCTTCGTGGCCGAGAATGCGGCCGGGTTCGCACGTCGGCACGTCGCCCTTGAGGATGTGCAGATCGGTGCCGCAGATCGTCGTGCGCGTCACCCTGACGATCGCATCGGTCGGCGACTGCAATTCCGGTTTGGGCCGCTGTTCGAGCGCCTTGCGCCCGGGGCCGTGGTAAACGAGTGCTTTCATCGCTGTTCCTCCATCGAAAAGACGGCCTGTTGGCTGGCCAACGCCGGCGCATGCCGATCCTGCGCCAGCCATGCCGCGAGCGCGCAGGACGCGACCCGCACGGCAACGCTGTCGGCGCGGCTCGTCAGTACGATCGGCACGCGCGCGCCCACGACGATGCCTGCGTTCGCGGCACCGCCCAGGTATTCGAGTTGCTTCGCGAGCATGTTGCCCGCTTCGAGATCGGGAACCACCAGGATGTCGGCGCGGCCGGCAACCGGCGAATCGATCCCCTTGTCGCGCGCGGCCCGCTGCGATATCGCGTTGTCGAACGCGAGCGGGCCGTCGACGATCGCCCCGGTGATCTGCCCGCGCTCCGCCATCTTCGCCAAGGCCGCCGCGTCGAGCGTCGAACGCATTGCCGGATTGACCGTCTCGACCGCGCACAGCACCGCCACGCGCGGGCAGGCAACGCCCAGCGCATGGGCGACGTCGATCGCGTTCTGCGTGATGGCCGCCTTCTGCGCAAGATCCGGTGCGATGTTGACTGCCGCGTCGGTCAGGATGAACGGCCTCGGATACGCAGGCGTTTCGATCAGGAAACAATGCGACATGCGCTTGTCCGTGCGCAGCCCCGATTCCGCGGCGACGACCGCGCCCATCAGCTCGTCCGTATGCAGGCTGCCCTTCATCAGCGCGCCGGCGCGGCCGGACGCCGCGAGTTCCACCGCGCGTGCCGCTGCCGCATGGCTGTGCGGCACGTCGTCGATCGTCCACGTCGCCAGATCGACGCCCGCCTCGTGCGCCACGCGCAGCACCTTCGCGCGCGGTGCGACGATCAACGGCTCGATCGATGCGCCCAGCGGCGACGTGTTGATCGCAGCAAGCGCGACGAGGCTGGCCGTATCGCATGGATGCACGACGGCGACGGTGAGCGGTGGCGCGCTGCGTGCACGTGCGATCAGCTCGGGGAGTGTGCCGTCCGCCCGCGGCAGCAGTCCGGGCAGGCGCGCGCCGCCCGGCGGATCTCGCTGCAGGTGGTCGTTCATGTCGTGAGCACGTAGGTACCGGGTGCCGCGGCGAAACCGGCGGCCGGCACACGTGCCGGCACGTCGCCCGACGAATGCGCGTGCAGCCAGTCGCGCCAGCACGTCCACCACGATCCGTCGACCACCGGCGTTTCGCTCACGAAGTCGTGCCGGCTGCGGTAAGGCGCGCCGGGCTCGCGCGTCGCGCAGCGATAGTGGCGCCCGGAATGGCCGGGCTCGGACACGATGCCGGCATTGTGGCCGCCGGACGCCAGCACGAAGGTCAGCGCGTGGTGCGTGAGCAGGTGGAGCGTGTACACGGAACGCCAGGGCGACACGTGATCGCGCTCGGTCCCGACCACGAACGTCGGCACGTCGATATCCGACAGCGCGACCGGCCGCCCGTCGACGCAGTAGCGGCCCGCCGCGAGATCGTTGTCGAGAAAGAGCCGTGTCAGGTATTCCGTGTGCATCCGATACGGCATGCGCGTGGTGTCCGCATTCCACGACATCAGGTCGTTCGCCTTCGTGCGCTTGCCGAGCAGGTATTCGCTCATCATCCGCGACCAGATCAGGTCGCGCGCGTTCAGCATCTGGAATGCGGCAGACATCTGCGCGCCGTCGAGGTAACCCTGCCGCCACATCAGTGCATCGAGCGCGGACAGTTCGCTGGCGTCGATGAAGAGACCCAGTTCACCGGGTTCGCTGAAATCGGTCTGGGCCGCCAGCAACGTGACGGATCGCAATGCCTCGTGTTGACGGCCGTCGCGCGCGAGCGCCGCCGCACCGATCGTCAGCAGCGTGCCGCCGAGGCAATAGCCGACCGCATGAACGGCTTCGCCGCAAATCGACCGGACCGCGTCGAGCGCCGCCATGCAGCCGTCGCGCAGATAATCGTCGAGGCCGAGCGCGCGTGCCTCCGCGCCCGGATTGCGCCACGACACGGCGAACACCGTGTAGCCGGCATCGACGAGGAAGCGGATCAGCGAATCGTGCGGCTGCAGGTCGAGGATGTAGTACTTCATGATCCACGACGGCACGATCACGATCGGCTCGCGTGCCACGTCGGCCGTCGTCGGGTCGTATTGCAGCAACTCGCACAACGCGTTGCGCCATACGACGCGGCCCGGCGTGATCGCCACGTCGCGCCCCGGCAGATAGGTGCGTGCGTCGCGGGCCCGCGTGCCGTTCGCGCGATCGAGCCACGCGTGCACGTCGTCCAGCCAGTTTCGGAAGCCCGCCGCGAGATTCGCGCCGCCGCTGCGCATCGTCGCGTCGAGCACGACCGGGTTGGTCGCCAGGAAATTGCCCGGCGAGCAGGCGTCGAGCCATTGTCGCGCGGCGAATCCGACCAGTTTCTCATGATGCGGTTCGACGCCCGGCACGCCGCGCGTCGCGTTTTGCCACCAACGCTGGATCGACAGGAAGCTGTCGCGATACGCATGAAACGGCCATCCGGCCCACGCCGGCGCGGCAAAGCGCGGATCAGCCTGCCCCGCGTGCACGGTCATGCCACTCGGGTCTGCAGCGTCGGCCTCGCCCTCGCCCCGGTTTGCCGCCGGTGCAACGGCCGCCAGCCACGCCTGCGTCGCGAGCTCGAAGCATGTTCCCGGCGACACCGCCAGATGCGCGCCCCAGTCGAGCATGGCCAGCGCAAGCGATACGGGTGACAGCCCGAAGGTCATCGCGGCCACGTTCGCATGCGCCGCGCGGTTCCATCGTTCGGCGGGCGTCGTGGCGGCTTGCGCACATTCGGTCGCGCTCGACGCAGGTTCGTCCGTACCCGGTGGCCTCATCGATTCGTGCCCGATCCGCGCACGCATGACGGATGCGCTCATCGCATGTACATCCCGCCGTTGACGTCGAATTCCGCGCCGGTCGCGAAAGCCCCCGCGTCGGAACTCAGGAACGTGACGAGCGCGGCGATTTCGTCGGGGTCGCCAAGCCGGCCAACCGGTATCTGCGGCAGGATCTTCGTGTCGAGCACGTCCTTCGGCACCGACTCGAGCATCGCGGTGGCCAGGTAGCCGGGCGCGACCGTGTTCACTGTCACGCCGTGGCGCGCGAGTTCGAGCGCCAGCGCCTTCGTGAAGCCATGGATGCCCGCCTTCGCGGCCGCATAGTTCGCCTGCCCGTATGCGCCGCGCGCCCCGTTCACGGAGCCGATGTTCACGATCCGCCCGAAGCCGGTTTCGATCATGCCCGGCACGAACGGCTTCGTCATGTTGAACATGCCGTCGAGATTGGTACGCAACACCGCGTCCCACATGCGCTTGGTCATCTTCACGAAGGTGGCGTCGTGCGTGACGCCGGCGTTGTTGACGAGCACGTCGACACGCCCGAACTCGGCCAGCACGCGTGCCGCGCAATGCTGGCACGAATCGTAGTCGGCAACGTCCACTTCGAACGCATGGAACGTCCGGCCCGCCTCGCGTTCGTGCGTGAGCCAGGTCGCGACGTGGTCGTTGCGTTCCGTGTGCGATACCGCCACCGTGATGCCGGCATCGTGCAGGCGGCGGCTGATCGCGGCGCCGAGCCCGCCCATTCCGCCGGTGACGAACGCGACACGCTCAGCGCACATGGTCGCGCTCCCGTGCGTCGGCAATGCCGTTCACGGGCCGGTCGGCAACCGGCGATTCGTCATGCGCGCCGGCTGCATCCTCGATCCCGCGCTCCAATGCCGCCATCCACTCGGCCCACGGCATACTGGCCCCGTTGACCACGGCCAGTCTTCCCAGATCGGGCAACCAGTCGGTCTGATAGCGCGGCAGCGCACCGGCGCCGTATTCGCGCAACCAGCTGCGCCATGCACCGGCGCTCTCGTATTGCGAACGCATGCACATCTCGGTGGCATCCTGCCAGATCGCGACGCTCGCGATCGCGTAGTCGCGCATCACGCGCTGCGTCGCCACGGCGAAGGCCGTCCATTCCGGCGTTTCAGCAAACGCCCGCTGCAGCCGGCGCACCGCGTCACGGTCCCGATCGATGCGCCGCCCTGCCAGCGCATGCCATTCGTGCTGCCAGTCGCGGTTCAGTGCGACCATCCGCAACGCGAGGTCGCAGCCCGCGCGGCAAACGTCATTCGGTGTCGTCAAAGCGTACGTGCTCATCGGCTTCCCTTTTTCGATCCGATCAATGGGTTGGCATCCTGCCTCGTGCCGCACACCCCGCATCGGCGTCGCGACCGTTTCACTGTGCGGCCGCGGCGCACGAGCGCCGTTGATCTGAGTCAAGCGCGCGGAAAGCCTGCTTCGTAGACTGGATTGCACTGGCGGATCACCCGTCGATGGAGCGATTCCGATGAGCTACAAGAGCATCGTCGTGCACCTCGATACAAGCGCCCGCGCGCATTCGCGGCTCGAATTCGCGTTGCGTCTCGCCCGGCGCTTCGGTGCACACCTGACGGGTCTGTTCGCGGTCTACACGCCGGAACCGCATTCGTTCTACGTGATGGCCGGGTCCGCCGACTATTTCCGCGCGCACCGCGAACAGCGCGACGAACGGCTGGCCGCGCTGGAACGCCTGTTCCATGCGGAAGCCGCTCGCGCAAAAGTGCCCGCTGCATGGATTCGCGCGGATGAGCGCGCCAATGCAGCCGTGCCGCGCGCCGCACGTCTTGCCGACCTCGTGATCGCCGGCCCGAGCGACCCGAACGATCCCGAGACCTATATCGACGACCAGTTTCCCGAGAATCTCGTGTTGTCCGCCGGTCGCCCGGTGCTGTTCGTGCCGTACTCGGGCGCATTCCCGTCGGTCGGCGAACGGGTGTTCGTCGCCTGGGACGGCAGCCGGGAGGCCGCGCGCGCCGCGCACGATGCGATTCCCTTTCTCGAACATGCGAAGCGCACGACGCTCGCTGCCGTGGTCGACGGCGATTCTGCATCGGCGAGCGCGCGCATTCCGGCCGCCGATGCCGCACTGATGCTGGCGCGCCATGCACCTGACGTGAACGTGCTCGACATCGATGCCGGCGACGGGTCGGCGATCGGCGACACGTTGCTGTCGCGCGCGTATGAAACGGGTTCCGATCTGCTCGTGATGGGCGCCTACGGCCATCCGCGCTGGCGCGAGCTGGTGATGGGCGGCGCCACGCGCACGGTGCTGGCGTCGATGACGATGCCGGTGCTGATGTCGCACTGAACCGGCCGATGCGCACGCTCGCGCTGCTCGTCGTCAATGCCGGTTCGTCGAGCGTGAAGTTCGCGGTCTTTGCGTACCCGCCGCACGGCGATCCCGCGCGGCGGCCATTGCACGAAGGTGAAGCGGTCGCGACCGGCAACAGCGTGTCGATCCACTTCGATGCCGAACCGTGCGGTACGCTGTCGTTGGCTGCCGACGATCCGTACCGTGCCGTGTTCGCGCGCATCGCGACCTGGATCCGCACGCAGTTGCCGCACATCGCGCTGGGCGCGATCGCGCATCGCGTCGTGCACGGCGGCATGCGGTACGTGGAGCCGGTGGCCGTCGACGATGAGGTGCTGAACGCGCTTCGCACGCTGACGCCGCTCGCGCCATTGCATCAGCCGCACAGCCTGGACGCGATCGACGCGCTGCGCGACGCGTTCCCGGACGTCCCGCAAGTCGCCGTGTTCGACACGGCGTTTCATCGCACGCTGCCGCGTGTCGAGCAACTGCTGCCGCTGCCGCATGCATGGTTCGACCGGGGCGTGCGCCGCTACGGATTCCATGGCCTGTCGTACGAATACCTCGCCGTCGCGCTCGACGAATCGTTCGGCGCGCGCGCGCATGGCCGCGTGATCGCCGCCCATCTCGGCAGCGGCGCGAGCCTGTGCGCGCTGCGCGACTGCCGCAGTGTCGCGACGACCATGGGTTTCTCGGCACTCGACGGATTGATGATGAGCACCCGCTGCGGCACGCTCGATCCCGGCGTCGTCCTGCACCTGCTTGAGACTGCGAAGCTGTCGGGCGACGCACTGGGCCACCTGCTCTACCACGCGTCCGGGCTCAAGGGGGTCTCGGGTGCGTCAGGTGATCCGCGGGTACTGCTTGCGTGCGAAGCGGCGGGCGACGCGCAGGCCCGCGATGCGCTGGCGCTGTACGTCCATCGCATCGTGCGTGAAGCCGGTGCGCTGACCGCGTTGCTCGGCGGCCTCGACATGCTGGTCTTCACCGCCGGTATCGGCGAACACTCGGCGGCATTGCGCGAGCGAATCTGCACGTTGCTCGGCTGGCTCGGCATCGAACTCGACACGCACGCGAATGCCGCCCATGCGCATGTCGTGTCGTCTGCGTCGAGCGCGGTCACGGTGGTCGTCGAACCGACCAACGAAGCATGGGTGGCGGCGCGCGCCGCGGTGCGCGTCCTTCGTGGCGACCGCGACGGTTGATCCAGATCAGCGCGATCGGCGCACACGCGCCGATGATGATTCCATCGACATCCGTTCAAGGGAAACGCCATGTACTCGAACATTCTGGTTGCGCTCGACGGCAGCGATACGTCGTCCCGCGCGCTCGATGCCGCGCTGAACCTCGCGTCGGAAACGGGTGCACGGCTGACCCCCGTCTACGTCGTCGATTTCCTGGTGCCGGCCTACGACACGTACGGTTACGATCCGTCGATCCTGATCGATGCATTCCGGGAGGAAGGACTGCGCGTCACGGACGACGCGGCGAAACGCATGAAGGCACGCGACGTGGCCGGCACGCCGCAGATCTCCGACGTCGCGCCGGCGGGCGAGGACGTGCCCCAACGGATCGTGAGTCTCGCCGGCGAGCTCAACGCCGACCTGATCGTGATGGGCACGCACGGCCGGCGCGGTTTTCGCCGGCTCGTCCTCGGCAGCGTGGCCGAGCGCGTGCTGCGCCATGCCACGTGCCCGGTTCTGATGATTCCGGCGAGCTGCGCATCGAAGGCGTCCGCCGAGACCATTGCCGCATCGACCGAAAAGGAGCCGTCATGAGCTACAAGACCCTGCTCGTCCATCTCGACGACAGCGAGCGCTGCTCGACGCGCGTCGATCTCGCGCTCGAACTCGCGGGACGCTGGAATGCCCACCTGATCGGCCTCTACGTGGTTTGCCAGGATCTGTTCGAACCGTTGCGACGCCCCGACGAACCGCTGAAGCTGGCCGTCTACGAACGCCTGTGCGACCAGCGGCGCAAGGAAGCCGAGGAGCGATTCCTGGCAGCCGCCGAGCGCGCCGGGCGCAACACGGTCGAATGGCAGGCGCCGACCGGCGACGCGACGGCCGCCGCGATCCTCCATGCGCGCCACGCCGATCTGCTGGTGCTCGGCCAGGAGGACCCGGACGACCGCATGACCTACGTCGCTCGCCATTTCGTCGAGGATGTCGTGATGGGTAGCGGACGCCCCGCGATCGTCGTGCCCTACGCGGGCGACGTGCGAACGCTTGGCGAGAACGTGCTGATCGGCTGGGACGGCGGGCGCGAAGCCGCCCGCGTGATGGCCGACGCACTGCCGCTGCTCGCCCGTGCGCGCTTCGTCAACGTCGAAACGGTCACCCGCGGGAATCCGGATCCGGACAAGACACCGGCGGGCGTCGACGTCGCCGCGTATCTCGAACGGCACGGCGTTCGCGCGTCGTTCTCGACCACGCCGCGCGACCGGACGGTCAGCGTCGGCGCGACGTTGCTGAACCGGGTGACCGATCTGCACGCGGATCTGCTGGTGATGGGCTTGTACAGCCATGCACGCATGCACGAACGCGTGCTGGGCGGTGCGACGCGCACGATCCTCGAGACGATGACGGTGCCGGTTCTGCTGTCTCACTGAGCGAGTGAAACGGGCAGCCGCTTGTGGCTGCTCGTTTCTTTTGTCACGACCGTCACAACATGCCAGCGCCCGCGCCCGGGCCCTCCCGCACCACCAGCACCGGCCGGTCCGCGATGCGCACCAGCGATTCGGCCACGCTGCCGAGCAACGCACGGCGCACGCCGCGACGGCCATGCGTGCCCATCACGATCAGGTCCGCGTCGCATTCGGCGGCAGCTCGCGCCAGCACGTCCGAAACGTCCTCTCCATACGCGTCGATCGTTTGCGCGATGCCGCGTACACCGGAGAGCTGAAACGCTGCTTTCGCGTCCGAGACCGCGATCGCGGCCTTGTCCGCATCCAGTCCGGCCGGGTCGCGCTGGTCGATATAGCCGCTGTCGGCGTCGGTCAGCCGCCGCGCGTCCGATACCACGCACATGGCGATGATCAGGCTGCCCGAATCGCGGGCGAGCGAAATCGCCTCGTCGAGCGCGAGCCGCGCACCGCGGCTGTCGTCGAGTGCCGCGAAGATCCTTTGATACATGGCGCCTCCCTGCTGTCGTCCGGATTCGATCGGTTGGTCAAGCCAGTCTGCTCCCGCCGAACCCCGTTCCGTTGATACGGATCAAGGCTGCAACGCGCGCCCGTCCGCATCGGTCCCGATTGGCGAACGCCGGCAAAGCGCGCACAATTTCGGGCGCCATCGCACTTCCGGTCCGCCCCGCTTTTCGTGCCTCGCGTCCGGCTCGCGGCCCGCCAGCCGCCGGCGAAATCCGTCAGGATGAACGGCAATGACAGTGAATGCGCCCTCCTTCAAGGCCGGGCCGGCTCCGCAACGGACTCGGCCCGCCCGCCATGCGGCCATGGCCGCGCTGCTGACGCTGGCGCTGGGTCTGACTGCAACGTTTTCGGCGTCCCGTTCATTGCAGAACGAGGCCCGGCAAGCCGCCCAGGCAAGGTTCGAGCAAACCGCGATGCTCGCGACCGCGGAGCTCAGGCGCAGCCTCCTCGGCGCAGTTGCCGTGTTGCGTGGCGCGCGCGGCTTCGCGTCGACACTGGCCGCGCCGCAATCCGGGCCAGCGTGGCGCGGCTATCTCGCCAGTCTCGATCTGGACGGCTTGCAATCTCCCGTCCGTCGTATCGGAAGAATCGATCCGAGCGTCGCCATCGACGATCAGCCGACCCGGCTGGCACTGCAGCGGGCGGCAGAAACCGGCAAGGCCGCGCTGGCCGCGAACGCGATCCAGGACAGCACCGATGCGACGATCGCCCGTACGGAACTGACGCTGTACTTGCCGATTTATGCGAATGCTGAAGAGCGGGCGTTGTCCGGACCCCGGCACGCGAGCGTGACCGGATATGTTTATGCGTCGCTGAATCCCGCTCGACTGGCCGATTCGTCCGTGCTCGACCGGCTGCGCATGGACATCGTCGCCGACGATCCGGCGGCGCCCGTGTATTCCGGCGGCTTTGCCGGCGGCGGCAACGCTGAAGCCCGCGATACGTTCACGCGAACCGATGCGCTGACGTTCGGCGGCACACCGCTCACGCTGCACTACAGCGCACCGCGCGCCGCCGTGTCCGACGCCGCGATGGCCGTGCTGCTGGCCGGCATCGCGCTGTCGCTGACGCTGGCCGCGCTCGTGCGGCGGGTCGCCGCGCAGCGCCCGCTCGCGGGTGTACAGGCTGGCGACACCCGGCCCACCGAAGCCCGGATGATGGCCATCATCCGGTCATCGATGGAGGCCATCATTACCGTCGACGAAAACCAGACGATCGTGATCTTCAATCCGGCCGCCGAACGCGTGTTCGGCGTCTCGGCGATGGATGCGATCGGTGCGCCGCTCGCCCGCTTCATCCCCGAGCGCTTCCGTGCCGCGCATGCGCGGCACGTCGAGCAATTCGGCGTGACCGGCGTGTCGGAGCGGCAGATGGGACGGCAACGCGTGCTGTTCGGCTTGCGCGGCGACGGCACCGAGTTTCCGATCGAGGCGTCGATCTCGCAGATTCGCGACGGCAGCAGCAAGCTGTACACGGTCATGCTGCGCGACGTCACCGAGCGGGTGCGAGCGGAAAACGCCCTCAAGCAGTCGCGCGAGGAACTGCGCGACCTGTCCGCCAACCTGCAGAACGTGCGGGAGGAAGAGAAAACGCGGATTGCGCGCGAATTGCACGATGACCTCGGCCAGCAACTCACCGCGCTCAAGATGGATCTCTCCGCCGTCGAACTGGCGCTCGCGGGCGGTGTCGCCCCCAAGACCGGTGTGCGTGAGCAGCTGGGCGGCATGCATCGCCTGATCGATTCGACCGTTGCGTCGGTTCGGCGCATCGCGGCCGATCTGCGGCCCGTGATGCTCGACGACCTGGGCCTCGTCCCGGCGATCGAATGGCTGGCCAACGACTTCACGCGCCGCTACAGGATCACGGTCGACCGCGACATCGCCCCCGTCGACACCGCGTTCACCAGCACCGGCGCCACCACGCTGTTCCGCATCGTGCAGGAGGCGCTGACCAACGTCGCGCGGCACGCCGACGCGACGAACGTGACGCTCGCATTGAAAGTCGAGGACGGCTACTGCATGCTGCGCATCGCCGACAACGGTCACGGCGCGCCCGAGAACCGCCACGATGTGCGCGATCGCCCGTCGTTCGGCCTGATCGGCATCCGCGAGCGCGCGCACATGCTCGACGGGACGGTGACGATCGACAACCGGCCGGGAGCGGGATTCACGATCACCGTGGCATTACCGCTTCACGCCATCCAGCAAGGAGATGTGCTGTCATGATCAGGGTACTCATCGCCGACGACCACGCACTCGTCCGGGACGGACTGCGGCACATTCTGCAGAATGCAAGCGGTTTCGACGTCGTCGGCGAAGCGCAGGACAGTGCTTCGACGATCGCGCTCATGCGCGACACGGACGCCAACGTGCTGGTGCTCGACCTGTCGATGCCCGGCCGCAACGGCGTCGAACTGATCAAGCAGATCAAGGACGAGAAGCCGGCACTGCATATCCTCGTGCTGACGATGCATGCCGAACAGCAGTACGCGGTGCGTGCGTTCCGCGCGGGCGCGTCCGGCTACATGACCAAGGAAAGCGCCAGCGCGGAACTGGTCGCCGCGTTGACCAAGATCGCGGCCGGGGGCGTCTACGTCAGCCTGACGATGGCGGAGCAATTCGCGCAGAGCCTGAACGAGCCGTCCGATCTCCTGCCGCACCAGCGCCTGTCCGACCGCGAGTTCGACGTGTTTCGGCGCGTGACTTCCGGCGAGTCGATTTCCGAAATCGCGCAGGCGCTCTGCGTCAGCGTGAAGACCGTCAGCACGTACAAGACGCGGATCCTCGAGAAGATGCAGATGCCGAACGACACGGCACTCGTACGCTACGCGTTGCGCCACAAGCTGTTCGATGACCCGGACGAGCTCTGACGGCAACGAGGCAGTCGGTTAATGCTTTCCGGTGCGCGCCCCGCTCCGGCGGCGTCAGCACCCTGCCGACGCCCCGTTCTTCGGCCATTTTCGGTTTCCTCCGGCGGACGGAATCCCATCGGCAACGATTGCGACAAGACGCCGCACCTCTGTAGGAAACGTCCTACAGCACTTCCACGTCACCTACCGCATCTTCAATTCCGGCTGATTTTCTTGACGTCGCGCACCGTCCATACTGCACATCAAGAAAAACAACCCAGCGTGCCTCCCGGAGCAAAGACAGCATCACCGTCGAGACTGGCGTATCGGTCTCTCGGCCCGTCCGGTGCGGCGTTTCCATCAGGAAGGCGGCAGAGACCAAGGCCGCCGGTACAACGGCCAGCGCGATCCCGCCTGACGGCGAACCGTCGCTGCCCCCGAACTGGAGCCGATCATGCAGAGCAATGCCGATGTCTCGACGACCATGCCGTTAAGCCCGTTACGCCCGTTCATCCCGCTGCATCCCGTCGCACCGGTGGACCAGCCGAAGCGCGCCGCATCCCGCTGTTCGACGTGCGCATTACGCAGCGTATGCATGCCGCCCGATCTTTCTCCTGACGATTTCGCACGCGTCGACGCGATGATCTGCACGACGCGCCACGTCAGGCGCGGGGAAACGCTGTTTCGCGCGGGCGACACGTTCAGCAGCATCTATGCGGTGAGAACCGGGTCGTTCAAGACCATCGTGATGCATCGCGACGGCGACGAGCAGATCACCGGCTTCCAGATCGTCGGCGAGTCGCTCGGGCTCGACGGCGTGTACACGGGGCACCACAACGGCGACGCCATCGCGCTCGAGGACAGCACGGTCTGCATCATCCCGTTCGGCCAGCTCGAGCAGATGTGCCGCGAAGTGCGGACGATGCAGCATCACGTGTATCAGATGATGGGCGGCGAAATCGTGCGCGAGTCCTCCCAGATGCTGCTGCTCGGCACGATGACGGCCGAGCAGCGGGTGGCCGCGTTCCTGCTGAATCTTTCCTCGCGCTTCAAGGCACGCGGCTACTCGGCCGCTGAATTCATCCTGCGGATGACGCGCGACGAAATCGGCGAATATCTCGGGATGAAGCTCGAAACGGTCAGCCGCATGCTGTCGAAGTTCCAGCGCAAGGGGCTCGTCGCGGCGCAAGGCAAGCAGATCCGGATCGTCGATCCGGAAGGCCTCCGGCAGATCTGAGCGCGCCGCGGGCACGTCGGCGGGATCAGCCCCGCATGCTCAGCACGGCGGCACCCGACACGCGCCCGCCGCGCAGATCGTCGAGCGCCCGGTTCGCATCGGTCAGCGCATAGCGCACCGCCTCGACTCGCAGCGGCATCGCAGCGGCGATCCGCATGAATTCGACGGCATCCGCACGCGTCAGGTTGGCCACCGACGCAATGCGGCGCTCGCCCCACAGCCATGCGTACGGAAATCCCGGAATGTCGCTCATGTGAATGCCGCCGCACACGACGATCCCGCCTTTGTCGAGCGCGCGGAGTGCGGCCGGCACCAGTGCACCCACCGGCGCGAAAATCAGCGCGGCATCGAGGGGCTCGGGCGGCGCTTCGTCGCTGCCGCCGGCCCATGCCGCGCCCAGCGACCGTGCCAGCTGCTGCGCCGCGACATCTCCGGGCCGGGTCAACGCAAACACCTTGCGTCCTTCGAAATGTGCAACCTGCGCGACGAGATGGGCCGCCGCGCCGAAACCGTAGATGCCGATCCGGCGCGCGTCGCCTGCCATGCGCAAGGTTCGATAACCGATCAGCCCGGCGCACAGCAGCGGCGCGGCGTCCAGGTCGGAATAGCGCTGCGGCAGCGGCACGCAATACCGATGGTCCGCAACGGTGCACTCGGCATAGCCGCCATCGATCGTATAGCCGGTGAATCCCGGGCTGTCGCACAGGTTTTCGCGGCCGGATCGGCAATACGCGCAATGCCCGCACGTCGAACCCAACCAGGGAACGCCCACCCGGTCGCCGACGGCCACGCCCGTCACGCCCTCGCCTGACTGGCGCACCGTTCCGACGATTTCGTGCCCCGGGATCAGCGGCAGCTTCGGGTGCGCGAGCTCACCGTCGACGACATGGAGATCGGTCCGGCATACGCCGCACGCATGTACGTCGATCAGTAGCTGACCCGCGGCCGGCGAGGGCGCCGGCATGCGCGCTTCGCGCAAGTGCGGTGTGCTGCCGTCAAACATCATCGCAAGCATGTTCGCCTCCCCGCGCAATCGTCGCCGCACGCCGTGCATTCCAAGGCTGGTCGTTGCACATCGCGCGCGCACCACCGGGTGCCGGGCGCTTGATGTGGGTCAACGGCCGCCGCCCCGTTGCTGACACGATGAAGTGGCGTCATGCCGCCAGAGCGGCGACCTGGAGACGATCAAATGATAGCCGTTCCCCCGCTTGCCGCAAGCACCCGTCCCGACCGTTACCTGCGGTCGCTGCTGGGCTACGCGGTGCTGGCTCCGTCCAGCCACAATTCCCAGCCGTGGCGCTTCCTGGTCAACGGCACCACGATTTCGGTCTGCGCGGACCGCGTTCGCGCATTGCCCGTGGTCGATCCATTCGATCGCGAGCTGATCATCAGCTGCGGGGCAGCGTTGCTCAATCTGCGTGTCGCGCTCAATCACGCGGGGCTCGCCCACACGATCAGCACGTTTCCTTCCGAAGTCGACCCCGATCTCCTTGCACTCGTCCGGATCTGCGACGACGGCTATTCCGATGTGTCCCTTGGCGCACTGTTCGATGCGATCAAGGCGCGCGTCACGACACGCGCGCCGTTCGAATCGAGCGCCATCCCGGAAGAAATCCAGCACGAGCTGATCGCGGCCGGCGTTGCGGAAGGCGCCGAGGTCGCGTGCGTCGACTCGATCGCGCATCGCGCGAGAGTCGCCGAGCTGGTCGCCGAGGCAGATCGTCAACAGTTCGCGGACCCGCGCTTTCGTCGCGAGCTGGCGAGCTGGATCGATCCGCGCCGGCACGTCGACGGCATGCCGGCATTCGCGGCCGGCGTGCCGACGTTGCTGGACTTCGCCGCGCCCGTCGTGACGATGGCGGTACGGACCTTCGATCTCGGCAACGGGCTGGCCGCACTGCATCATCAGCTCGTCGGCGCATCGCCGCTGATCGTCTGCATCGCGACCGCGCGCGACGATCGCGAGGCGTGGCTCGCCACCGGCCAGGCGCTGGAGCGGATCCTGCTCGTGGCGACGCGCGCCGGTTATACCGCGTCGTACCTGAATCAGCCGATCGAGACGGCCGGGCTGCGCGCGCACTTGTGCCACATGCTCGGGTTTCGCGGCTCGCCGCAATTGCTGCTGCGTGTCGGGCGCGGCCCGCATACGCCGCATTCGCCGCGTCGCCCGCTCGACGAAGTGATCTCCGTGGCCTGAATTCGACGAGGAAACGAACATGAGAATCATGCGTTGCACGGTCGTCTGCGTGATCGCCGCAACGGCCGGCACGGCCGCAGCGCAGACTGCCGTGCCCGAGCCGACCGAACTCGTCAACGCGCAGCACTGCATGTTCTGCCATACGCTCGACATGACGTTCCTCGGGCCATCATTCCACGAGATTGCGGATCGGTACCGCGGCGATCCCAATGCCGGCGCGGAACTGGAGCGCAAGCTGCGCGTCGGCGGCCGCGTGCATTGGGGCGACACGCCGATGCCGTCCGCGATCGATCGCGGCGGGCCGCTCTCCCCCGACGACGCGCATCGGCTCGTTCAATGGGTGTTGAGCCAGTAACCGTCGCGCGCCCCTTCAACGCATGTCGCCCATGGTCAAACGCGTTCTCCCCGGCAAGACGAACGGCAACGCTCGCCACCGTGCCGCGTCCGACGCGACGATCGCGAAGGCGCGCGGCAAACGGCTAGCCGCGCGGTCGAATGCCATCGACGGAAACGACGGCATCCGACGCACCTCGTATCGCGTACGACGCCTCGCCCAAAGCCCGCAACGCACCGCGGCCGATGAAGACGCGACGCTGCTGCAGCGCGCGAGCATGCGAGGCATCCGGCTGCAACTCGACTACTGGAAAGCGGAGGAGCGCCTGCAGAATGAACGCATCGGTCATGCGGTCGTGATCTACGGCAGCACGCGCATCGTCGCGCCGGCCGTCGCACATGCACGGCTGGACGAGGCGAATCGCCTGCTCGCCGAGCGTCCGCACGACGCGGGCCGGCGTCGTGCCGTCACGGCCGCCAGCCGGCTCGTCGAGCACAGCGCGTATTACCGCGTCGCGCGCGAGTTGGGGCGCATCGTCGCCTACGCCGATCGATGCACGCGCACCGCACGGCTCGCCATCGTGACCGGTGGCGGCCCCGGCATCATGGAGGCCGCCAACCGCGGCGCATACGAGCGCGGCGCACCGAGCATCGGCTTCAATATCGAGCTGCCGCGGGAACAGGCGCCGAATCCGTACATCACGCCGGATCTCTGCTTCAGGTTTCACTATTTCGCGATTCGCAAGCTGCACCTGCTCGAACGCGCGAAAGCGGCCGTTTTTTTTCCAGGTGGCTACGGCACGTTCGACGAGTTGTTCGAAGTGCTGACGCTGCTGCAGACGCGAAAGATCGCGCCGCTGCCGGTCATCCTCGTCGGCGAAGCCTACTGGCGCCGCGCGGTCGACCTGGCGTTTCTCGCGGACGAAGGGATGATCGACCGCCGCGACCTGGCGCTATTCACCTATTGCGAATCCGCCGCGCAGATCTGGCACGCGATCGGAGACTGGTATGCACGGCGTCGGGAACGCGCGCCGGCACGCTGCAAGGCTTCGTCGAAGCCGCGCGCCGTGTAGGAATCCGCCGACGGCATTCACACGATTCCTACCGCAGCTTCGGTCGAGGCTGATTGAATCGCACCGTGACGACAACGATACTGAAAGCACCGAGAACGGTTGCACGACATACCGACCGCAGGCACGAGGAGAGACGTCATGTCACACACCACCTACCGCCCCGCCGCGGACAGCCCGTCCTACGCAGATGCGCTTGACACGCAGGCACTCGTCGCACTCGCTCGCGATGCCGGCATGCTCGTGATACTCGACGGGCAGATCGGGCGCGAGCGCTACGAAAGCGTGACGGGATCGGTCGCCACGCTCGCCCGCTTTGCGAAGGCATTGCAGTTGTCGGTACTCAAGGCTGCATGAAGGGGAACGTGGCGTGTCGTGACGCGCAGCCCGGAGCCTGGGTCCGGTGCGACGGCATCGCCCCGGGCCGTTGACGCCATGGTCACGCCCGTTACGTCGTCCCGTCCGCCTGGCGACACCGGCTGCATCCCGATGAACGCGCGCTTGCCGGGCCGAAACCCGGCTTTCAACCGGATTGCTCCCGGATGACGGACGCCGCGATGAATCGGCCCCTTTCCGGACGGATCGCCCGCATGCTTCCGGGCGTGGCGCTGCTCGCGAACTACCGGCGTGCGTGGCTTGCGCGCGACCTGTATGCAGGGCTCGCGCTTTCCGCCGTACTGGTGCCGGTCGGCATGAGCTACGCGCAGGCGGCCGGACTACCCGCCATCACGGGGCTCTATGCGTCGATCGCCGCATTGCTCGCCTATGCGCTGCTCGGCCCGAGCCGGGTCCTCGTCCTCGGCCCGGATTCCGCGCTGGCGGCGCTGATTGCGGGCGCCATCGTCCCGCTTGCCGATCATGATCCGCAGCGCGCGATTGCGCTTTCCGGCGCGCTGGCGCTGTCGGCCGGAACGATCTGCATCCTGCTCGGTGCGCTCGGCCTCGGCTTCGTCACCGATCTGCTGTCGCGCCCGATCCAGTACGGTTACCTGAACGGCATCGCCATCGCGCTCGCGCTCGGGCGGATGCCCGAGCTGTTCGGCATGCCGGTGTCGGGTAGCGACGTGTTTTCCAGCGTGCCGCGCATCGCGCATGCCCTCGTCGACGGCCGCTTTTCCACCGCTGCCGCCCTGCTCGGCATAACCGTGCTGGCGGCCATCTTCCTGATCAAACGCGTGACACCGCGCTGGCCCGCCGTATTGATCGCCGTGCTGGCGGCAACGCTCGTCGCCCGCCTGACGCCTTTACACGGGGGCGCGACGGTCGGCGCGTTGCCGGCCGGCATGCCTGCCCCGCGCCTTCCGATCGTTTCGCTGGCCGACGCAGGCGCACTCGCGTCCGGCGCGATCGCCGTTGCGCTGGTGTCGTTCGCCGACATCAGCATGCTGTCGCGCGCGCTTTCCGCGAGTGCGGGCGAAACGCCCGACCGCAACCAGGAGCTGATCGCACTGGGCGCCGCCAATCTGCTCGCCGGCGTGACGCACGGTTGCGCGGTCAGCAGCAGCGCGTCCCGCACGCCGGTCGCGATCGCCGCGGGCGCGCAAAGCCAGGTCACGAATCTCGTCGCGGCCGCGTGCATCGCGGCGCTGCTCATTGCCGCGCCGACCTTGCTGACGTTCGTCCCGCGCACGGCACTGGCCGCTGTCGTGATATACGCGGCGTTCGGCATCGCCGACGTCCGCAGCGTCGTGCGGCTGTACCGGATGCGCCGCGGCGAATGCCTGATTTCGGTGCTGTGTTTCGCCGGCGTGATCGGCATCGGCGTCATACCCGGCATCCTGCTCGCCAGCGCGCTGTCGCTGCTGTCGTTCGTCTGGCGGGCCTGGCATCCGTACGACGCGGTGTTGGGCCGGCTGACGGGCGTGCGCGGCTATCACGACATCGCGCGGCATCCGGACGCGGCGCAAGTGCCCGGACTCGTGCTGTTCCGCTGGGATGCCCCGCTCTTCTATGCGAACGTCGAGATTTTCTGCGAGCATCTGCGCGCGGCGATCGCGCGATCGGCGGGACCGGTCACGCGAATCGTGGTCGCTGCCGAGCCGGTCACCGACATTGACATCAGCGCCGCGGATCGGCTCGTGGCGCTGCACGAGGAGCTCGATGAGCGAGGCATCGCGGTGAATTTCGCGGAAATGAAGGGGCCGGTGAAGGATCGCCTGCGCGCATACGGCCTGTTCGACGTGTTCGGGCCCGGCAGTTTCTTTCCGACCGTGACCGATGCCGTTGCCTCTCACGTTCGGCGCCCGGGCCGACATACCCACGCCTGCAAACGAAAGCGTGCCACGCGCCGGCGCGTCTCGCACAAGAAGAGGTAGCGGCGCGGCGCACGAATCGGTGCGGTGGTCGCCGCATCGCGCGACGAGCCCGACGCCGTCGTCGCCGCGCCCGGTGGCTCAGACGGTGAAGGTGTTCGACCTTCTCATCTCGATCCACGTCATTCCGGCTCGCAACCCGTCGACTGCGGCGTCGCGCTCGGTCGCATGGATCCTGCTGTGCTCGAAGGTGCGCTCGCAAACGCCATCCGGCGACTCTAGGGTGACGTGGATCCGGCAGCGGAAGCCGCCCGGTTCGGCCGCGATCGTCTCGATCGCGACCGACCAGTTCGCTTCGTGAAGTTCGCCCGAAAGTGTCATCTGACTGCCCTCCTGGATCTCCGCGGGCCGCATATCCGCCAGCCGCCGGCGGGATTCACTCGACCACCAGGTCGTCGACGACGGCACGCACGCCTCGCGCGGACCACGCGGCACCGCGCACGGCCTTGCGTTCGGAGAACGAGCCGACCTTGCCGGACAGCCGCACCGTGCCGTCGTGCACGTCGATCGCGATGTGCTTCGCTTCGCGCTCGGCGTGACGCATGATCGCGCGCTTGATGTTGCCGCCGATGTCATCCGAACCGACCGTTCCCTGTACTGCGATGTGGTCGGTCACGCCCGTCACGCTGCGCATCTGCGAGATCGCGCGCACGGCCAGGTGGCTCTGGTACGCCCAGTCGACCTTGCCGGACAGCGTGATCCAGCCGCGCTCGACCTGCACCTTGACCGCGTCGTCGTGCAGACCGACCGTCCAGTGCAGGACCGAACGCACCGCCTTCGCGACGTCCTCGTCGGTGTGCACGTCGTCGTCCGGCAAATGCACGCTCATGTCGACGACGAGTGCCTTGACACCGGCCACCCGATTCGCCGCGCGCTCGATCGCCAGCTTCTCCGCATAGCTCGGCGGATGACCCGACAGCGTCACGATCCGGTCGGCCACCTCGACACCGATGCGTGTCGCATCGATCGACGGGTCGGATTCCAGTTCATCCTGAACGTCCTGCTTCAACTGCTTGTCGGTTTTCATCGTCTGCTCTCCTGTGCGCCACGGCGCGCTTGTTCGCCGCATGCAGCCAGATTTGCACACACGCGGCCCCGGATCGCTGATGCAGGTCAACGGATGCCTCGCGCCGTGCCGTGCGGCCGGCCGATACGCCGCTTGACGGAGGTCAACCGGCGTCGCCGCAGGTCTCGCACAGACGGTCGGCTATCGGACCGGCGCATGAGCGAACCTGCAGCCGCTCCAATGAGACGGCGCGCGGATCGCTCCGCGCGCCGAATCCTCCCGATGGGCGATGCGTGCCTGCATCGCCCGTTGCCCGTCGTCCGATCAGCTGATCGTCAGCTTCTTCTGTCCGACCGGCGCCTTCTTCGGCAATGTCAGCGACAACACACCATCCAGATACGTCGCCGTTGCGTTCGCCTCGTCGATTTCCGCGGAAAGCGAAAACGATCGACTGACCGCACCGCTGTAGCGTTCGCGCCGAATTACCCGCTCGCCGTCCTTCTGCTCGTTTTTGCGTTCGATCTTTGCATTGATCGATACGGTTCCGCCCTTGACTTCGATGTCGATGTCCTCCTTCGCGACGCCGGGCAGTTCCGCGTTGACCTTGTAGGCGTCGTCACTTTCCGTCACGTCGATCTTCATCGAAGCCAGATCCGGCTGCTCTGCCAGCGCCATGCCGCGCAGCGGCCTGAACAGCCCCTGAAACAGGTCGGACACGGGCTCGATCGAAAACGGATCGTAACGCGTCACGTTGCTCATGATTCGCACTCCTCATACAGATGGCATGCGGCCAACGCCCTCGTCCCGACAGCATGGGCCGCAATGGAGATCGGATGGCACGGCTCCGGATGCCGCGCACGGGACGAATGATCTTTAGAAGTCCAGCGTACCTTCCCGCACCGGTACGCGCTTGATGCGGGTCAAAGGCGATGGCTGCTTACGTACAGAACCGGAAATAGCCGCTATGAAGCAGGATCGGCCGCCCGCCGACTTCCTCGAGCAGGCAGCGTGCCGCGCGCTCGATAGCGGGACGGTGGCGCGCAAAGGCGTCGACGAGATCCTGCTCGCGGGGAGATGCCGCGCGGAAGTGATCTTCCAGCGCCTCTGCGGTGATCGCGCATCGCACACGACGACCCTCGACGAGTGCAGGAAAGCTCAGCGCTGGATCGAGCCCGCAATAGCCCGGTTGTTCGGAAGGAAACGATATCTGCATGATGGTTTCCTGCTCAAGTAGACCATTGACCGAGAACGAATAGGCGCTCGGCACGTCGCCTGTATAGGCCGGTATCCAGCACGTTTATTTCCACCGCCCGTCTTCGCGCTGCGGCGGTAGCTAGGCTGCCACGGCTGCGGGTGTGCGGCCTTCGTCGCGCACCAGAAGAACCGGGCAACTTGATTCGCGCAGGAACCGTTCGGCGATGCTGCCGAGGAGCATTCGCCGGACACCGCGACGTCCGTGTGTACCGATCGCGGCCAGATCGATCGAACGATCGTCGACATAGCGCCGCAGCCGCGCCACGACATCCTCGCCGATGTCAGTTTCGACAATCTCTGTCTCGCCGTTCACCCTGGCGCGCGAGATCGTCCGGTCAGCGCTTCGCAGGATCGTCTTGCCATAGTGCCGGATCTCTTCGAGCAACTCGTCCGGCTCCTGGCGGCCGCCGTACGCAAACAGAACGGATTTGTCGACCACGAAAACGGCGAACAGGCGGGCGCCGCACGATCGAGCGATCTTCAGGCCTTCGTCGAGTGCCAGATTCGATGAAGGACTGCCGTCGACGGCGACCATGATGTTCGTGTACATACCGACCTCGCTGGATGAACCGACGCGCCGGTGACGTTCGGATGTGCTTTCATCATCAGCGCTCGCCGGAAACGGGCGTTGACCGAGGTCAATGGTTTGAAACCGCAAGGAGATGCGCATGAGCCGGGACTAGAGACGCGGAATGAGCGGGTGCCAACCGGCTGCGTCTGCGTTTCCGGTGAGCGCGGGGGGCCTTTCACCTCGATCCCACGAAAGAAAGATGCGCGCATCTTCGACGCCCCTCTCGCTCGACGGAAACCTGCGAGCGGTGCCGGCCGGATAGCGCCGCATGCGCACATCGATCGCGAACGCGGCGACGTAACCTTCGCGCGCGACGATCCGTCTCATCGGCATGGACGGAACGACAGCCGTCGTCGACAGTGAACGCGACAGCGCAAGCCGTGACGGCATCAGACACGGTCGTCGAGCGTTCCGCGACATTCCAGTTCGGCATTTTCGTGCGTTGAGTTCGAACATCATGCCAACCCCATCGTTACCGCCGCGATTGTCAATCAAATATCATATGTTGATATATCAGGATCGCAGAATAAATGGCTCCTGATGCTGTGCCGGCCATCCGCAGCTAGCGCTTGCCTGAACCTGTCGCGGGGCGTAAGGTTTATTTCTCTATCGCCCTTTTTCGGGAGATATCAAAATGGCTGCCATGCAATCCGCGGCCACGCCCCTCTCCGACGAGGAAGCCCGGCGCCAGTTGCGCCGCGCCGTCATCGCCAGCACGATTGGCACCACCATCGAATGGTATGACTTCTTCCTCTACAGCACGGTCACCGGCCTGGTCTTCGCAAAGCTGTATTTCCCGCAATCCCATCCACTCGTCGGCACGCTGCAGGCGTTCCTGATCTATGCCGTCGGCTTTGTCGCACGGCCGGTCGGCGCGGCGATCTTCGGCCATTACGGCGACCGCATCGGACGCAAGGCCACACTGATCGTGACCCTGTTGCTGATGGGGCTCGCCACGTTCGCCGTGGCCTTCGTTCCGACCTACGCCACGATCGGCATCTGGGGCGCCGTCATCCTCACGGTACTGCGCTTCATCCAGGGCGTCGGCGTGGGGGGCGAATGGGGCGGCTCGGTCCTGATGTCGATGGAGTGGGCCCGCACCAATACGCATCGCGGTTTCGTCGCGTCGTGGCCGCAATTCGGCGTACCCGCGGGATTGTTCCTCGCCAACCTTGCCGTGCTGGCCATGAGCTGGTTTTCCGGGAGCGCTTTCCTCGCGTGGGGCTGGCGCGTGCCGTTTTTCCTCAGCATCGTGCTGGTGGCGATCGGGCTCTATATCCGCCTGAATATTCTCGAGACGCCGATCTTCGCGAAGCTGCTGGCCGAGCGCCGGATCGAGAAGACGCCGATGCTCGAAGTGCTGCGCAAGCAGCCGAGGGATATCGTGCTGTCGGCATTTGCGCGGATGGCCGAACAGGCGCCGTTCTATATCTATACGGCGTTCGTGTTCACTTACGGGATCACGGCGCTGGGCGTCACGCGCGAACTGCTGCTGGCGGCGGTGCTGGTCGCATCCGTGGTCGAGTTCTTCACCATTCCGCTGTTCGGGCACGTGTCGGATCTGATCGGGCGGCGGAGGATGTACGTGATCGGTGCGGCGGCCGTCGGCGTATTCGGATTCGTCTACTTCGCGATGGTCGATAGCCGGAATCCGGTGTGGATCTTCGCGGCCATCGTGTTGTCGCTGGTCCCGCATTCGATGATGTATGGACCGCAGGCTGCCTTGATTGCCGAGTCATTCACCGGGCGGTTGCGGTATAGCGGCGCGTCGATGGGTTATCAGCTCGCTTCGGTCATTGCCGGTGGCCCGGCACCGCTGATCGCAACGGCGCTGTTTGCCTACTATCACTCGGGGTATGCGATCGCGGCGTACGTGCTGGTGTGTGCGGTGCTGAGCGTGATCGCCGCATCGAAGCTCGGGGACTATACGAACAAGGATATTTCGCGGGAATACGACGACGCCCGGGGTTTGGGGGATCATGGGCACGCGCCGCCGTTGACTTGACGCATTCGCCAGCTCAGGCTGGCGACGACGGCAGCCACGATCCCATGGCGTCGCGGGCGCATCGAGCCCCCTTGGGTCAGCAGACACGCGGGGCCGCGCCGTGAGACGGCGCCGGGCGACGCAGAACACCGCGCCGCACAGTCCGGAACCGGTCTGGCGACGAGGCGCGACAGGCGTGCCGCGCCGCTCGTGATTCGGCGCTCGCCGGCCGGCGGGCGCGTTTCACATGGATCGAAATCGGGAGCGCGACCGGACGGTGAGATCGCCGCTGTCGCGCAGCGGTTCGCCCGGCGTGACCGGGTTTTATCGCTCGCTGACCTTCACGCGCGGCAGCCATTCAGCCTCGGCGCCCTGCGTCCCTTTCAGATGAGCAGGCGTCGCGTCCTGCGCGAGCGCGTCGGAACGGCGTGCCGCCTCGGTGTCGAGATGCCGGCCATCGAACGTCGACTGGCGACGGGTAATCATGTTGATGCGAAGGCGCTTTGCCGCCATGGTCGGTATTCCTCGAGAAAACGGTACCCCGCCGACTGGCGAGGTGCGATAGATTTACGCGAGAAAAATGTCGCTGCGATGACGCGGCCCGCGACGCGAATCTCCACCCTCACCTCTCCTACAGCGACCGCGGCCATCGCACCACATGGTCGATTTCCGGTGAATCCTCGCGTAGCGTTAGAATGGCGCCCCTTCTCACAGGAGACGAAAATGTCCTGGTTCGTATACGAAGTGCCCGAATACCACGAAGACGCTACCCGCATCGAGCCCTTGAGCGACCTGCGCAGCCGTGTGCTGAAAGTCGGTGGCGTGGCGATGGCCGACGAACTGGAAAGCATTCGCGAGAACGCCGCGGCGACAGCGGAAACACCCGAGCGCCCGCTGCGTACTCCGGAAAACCCGCATGTCTTTCCGATTCCTTACGCCGACTCCATGATCCTGGTCGGGTTCATCTTCGATCTGAAACGCGAGTTCCGGCAACTGGTCGTGTCGCCCGTGGAAATGCCCTGGCTGAAAGACGCGTAAAAGGTGGTCGAAACGGCAGCCGACGGGAGACTTGCTCCTGTTCCGCAGCCGGGTTCGACTATCCAGCGCACGCTTTCGAATACACATGCGTCGAGCTGGAACCGCGGGTCGGACTGAATCGAATCGAGCAGTGATGTAACCGGGGGAACTGCCGTGGACTCGAATGAGTACAGGGCAGAGTTTCGTGTAACGATCGCGCTATTGCGACAAGAAAGATTAGCCGACGTTCCAGCAGTCGGGCCGATTGGCATACGTTTATAACAACGACAACTGGCCCGGCATGCTCACGTGAACTTCCGGTCGGCATTCCTTTACCGACCGGCTCAGATGGTCGGCAGACGCTGCCTCCCCGTCGCCCGGCCGATATTTGTGCACCCACTCGGCGCCAAGCACATCGGATGAAAAAACAACGCCCGGCGCAATCTGAACCAGCTCGCTCATTCGCGGATTCTCCTACGCGGACTGAACGTCGAAGTGCGCAGCGGCATAGCGTGCGCTGCAATTCCATACTTCAACGCCGTCTCGGGTAAACGTCGCCCATCCCGCCTTTACCACCATCTCAGCGTGCGGAAATACATCGCCATGCCCGTGCGCCGTGGCGGCAAAGATTGTCCGCTCACGACACGTGGCCTGGTATTTCCCGTCGGGTAATGTCGGCGACACCATGCTCGACTTTCAACTTCGTTCACGGCTCGATCAGGAAGCGATCGCGATTCCGTGTCTTTGCGATCCATGCCGGAGCGCGCCCCTTTCCGGTCCAGGTCGCACCCGTCTTCGGATCGCGGTATTTCGGAACGCCTGCGCTCTTCGCCGCAGCGCCACCATTCGCGCGCGAAGCGCGTTTGCGGCCGAACACGTCCTGTTCGGTGAGGCCGTACGCTTCTACCTTCTCCCGCACGTCGGCAATCACCGCCGCGATTTCCTGCGCACGCAGCGCTGCGGCCTCGGCTTCCAGCGCCTCGATTTGCGCCTTTACATCTGAATAGCTGCGCTTGTTCGTTGCCATCTTCTCCACCTCCGTTGAATTCGGATGTCGCATGGTTCAGGTCCGCAAATCAGACCCGCGCGGCATCCAGTGTATTCCTACATTGTAGTCGCGCCACAATTCTAGCTCGGATGAAAGAAGAATTGCCACGCTTTATATGTTACTAATTCAACGACCTGGATTTGAACGAGCAAGGATCACGATGACTTTCCGCGACTTCTAGTGAAATGCCGACGGCCAATTCGATGGCCATTTCCGCTTTGCCATTCGATGCCTCCAGCGCACGTACTCCCATGAGTACAGAACCCGCGCGATTCACGCGCGGGTTCTACTCAAGCAAACCACCATGCACCGATCGCCGCTGATTCAACGCGCTTTCGCCGGCACCACTATTTCGCTTCTTGCGCCTCATTCTTGATCGCCTGGCCGCCCTTGGAAATGTCCTGACCTGCGCCCGCCACGGTGTTGCAAGCGGCGAGAACCGCGGTGCCGGCAATCAACATCCATGCAATTAATCGCAACATTATCGTCTCCTTGTTCAAGTTAGCAGGACCACGTTTAATTCCAACCAGTCTGGCGAGCGCCTCCGAACCCGCCCGACCGGCGTTACCGGTCGTGAGAAGCGGCCGGGTTCGCTCGCTCCGCATTCTTGCGCGCGGCACCCGCCGGCGCTGAAGCAGCCGAAACAGTCGAAGCAGTCGAAGCAGCCGACGGCGCGTTCATGTACGCCGGTGCAGCCTTCGGCTTCTGCCGGACGCCCGGCGGCGGCGCCGTCGGGCGCTGCGCCATGCCGGCCAGCATCTGCCGGCACGGCAACGGGCGATTGTGGCCCGGCTGCACAAGCGCGAGCAGACTGGCGAGCGGATTCAGCAAGCCCAGCCCGACCGCCGCCGCGCCACGCGCGATCAGCGATTCAACCTTCACCCCGACGTGCGGCTGCTTGAAGGACCCGGTCACATACAGTGGCGAGCGTAGCGATATCACCCTGAATCCCTTGGTATGAGGATGAATCGTCAGGTTCATGGTTTCGTCTCGCAGGTTCACGCTGCCGTTCATTCCGATCACCGCGTCGTCGGTGTCGAGCGCGAATACGCGCGAGTCGAGCACCCCGTTGGTGACCACGAAGTCGGCCGCCCCGCAGTTGATCTTTACGTCACGTGTGCCGAACAGTTTCTCGTACACCACGTTTGCAACGTTCAGCCCGGCGGCTTCCATCAGCAAGAGACTCACCGTGCCGTCGGTCACCAAGGTCTTCACTTCCCCGTTGGACGTCGCCGCGAGTGCCGCCGGCGAATTGCCGGTGGCCGATAGCGCGGCATCGCCGTTGACCTCGCCGAGCGCTGTCTGCATCACCGAGAAGGTCGGGAACAATTGCTTGAGTTTCAGATGGCGCGCCTGCAGCGAGAACCGCCCCTTGAGCGGGACGCCGCTGCCGTCCAGGTGGATGTTCGACGCCAGCGTACCGCCCGCGACCCCGAAGTTCAGCGGATTGAGCGTCAGCACACCGTCCTGCATGACGACGTGGGTCGACAGGTCGGTGATCGGCAAGTTCGAGGTCTTGATGATGCGCCGCCCGGTAAATCGGACGTCGGCGTCGATCTTCTTCCAGCGGTCAGTGCGGAATGGCTCGACCGGCAACGCCTTGTTCGCGGGCTGCGCGACGGCGGCGCCCCGCCGCGCCTTGCTGGCATTCGTGTCGGCGCCGATGAGCGGCGCAAGGTCGGAAAACCGCAGCAGCTTCGACACCAGCGTGCCGGACAAGAGCGGCCTCGGTTCGCGCGAAACGTACACCAACGTGCCGTTGAGATCGCTGCCGCCGACGCGTCCGGTGAAGTTCTCGTACTTGAAGACGTTGCCGGACGCGCGGAATTGGCCGACCAGTCGGCCGTCGGTCGCATAAGGAGCGGTTTCGGGCAGGGTGATGCCCGTGATTTCATACAGTTTGGCCATGCTGGTGCCCGCGAGCCACAATCGCAGATCAACCGCTGCCAGGTGAGACGGATCGGTCAGCGTGCCGACGAGTGCCAGGTGCGTGTCGCCAAAGCGCAAATCGGCCTGAACCGGAAATGGGCGCTGCGTGCCCTGCACCTCCAGCACATTGCC
The DNA here is from genome assembly GCF_052045245.1 of Burkholderia sp. 22313. NCBI lineage: Bacteria > Pseudomonadati > Pseudomonadota > Betaproteobacteria > Burkholderiales > Burkholderiaceae > Burkholderia > Burkholderia sp. 22313. Next base: position 178,982 of record NZ_JBQEON010000002.1, on the reverse strand, counting down.
GATCTTGCCATTGCCGGCGACACGCCCCTTCTTGTAGGTCCCCTTGACGGTCCAGCCAATCATGTAAGCGCCAACGCCGGCAGATGCCGCGGGCGCCGCGCCTGCCGATGCGCTCGTCGCCGACGCGACCGTTGCGCCCGGCGCGGCCGTTGCAGGTGGGTTCGGTGCCCCCGGTGGCCCCGATACCGACGGGGCGATCGTGGTGCTGGATCCGGTCGCCGCGGCATGCGAAGCCGCGGCCACGGCTTGCGAAGCCGCTGCCGATGCGCGGGACGCCGCCTCGGCACCCGACGCAGGAACCACCGACTGCGCTGAACCGGCATGCGCCTGGGCCGCGAGCTTTTTTTGACCGGCCGGCCCGACGACCCGTGCCGATTCCCGGTGCGCTGACGCCTCCTGCTGCTTCACCATCGCGCCGAACGGAATCGGCTGGCCAAGCGTGTCGATCACGGCGCTCAGATCGAATTGCTTTTGCTGGTCGTAGTAGCCGAGGTTGCCCTGGGCAAACGCGATCGCATGCAGGTCGAGCGCCCACCGGCCCCGTTGTGCGGGCTGCTTGAGCTTGAGCGTCCAGTTGACTCGCCCGTCCTTGAGGCGTTCGAGGTCGACGGACGGATTGACGAGATCGATTGCCGGAATCACGATGCGGCGTGCCATCAGCGGCAGCGCCTCGACTTCGAAGCTGATCTCGTCCAGCGCGACGAAATGCCGGGTGCGCGCCCAATCGGGGTTGGCGATCGTGACATTGCGCGCGCTGAATCGCGGCCATGGCACCCATGCGCGCCAGCCCTGCTCGCTCGCGGGCCGGCGCCACCCGACACGCAGGTCGCCGTTGATGGCGAACGGGCGTCCGATCGCGTCCGACACCTTGTCGTCGATCCAGGGCCGGGCGCGATTCCAGTCGAACGTCACGATGAAGATAACCAGCACTGCAAGCGCCACGGCAACGATAACGGAAAGCCATGCGGCCGCCTTGCCGATGGTGGGGCGGATGTGAATTTTTCACTCCTCGGGTTGGCTGCGCGATATCGAGCGATTCGTGTTCCTGAATGCGCATCAAACGGGCGTGTTCGACGATACCGACGCCCAATCACGTTCGACCTGCCAATTGCGTGCGCAAGCAAGGGACTGACCGCGCGAAACCGGATTGCCGGACCATCCGCGACGCGCGCATGAAATTTGCGGGATGGCCGATAAGGGCCTGTTCTGCCACGCGCGTGCCTTCGCAAATCGCGTTCCCACGACTGTTCAGCCGTGGCGCCTCGCGGTACGGTTCCGGATCGGCTGCGCCATCTCCTCGTGCTGCGTGGTGGTGGCAAGCTTGTTGCGCGACAGAAGCAGACGCTTGCCGCAGCGCTTTCCGCAGCCCCGGCATGTCGATCGGGAGGGTCAATGGATCGTCGCCGTTTCCTCAAGTCGTCGACCTTTTTTACCATTGCGGCGGCCACCGCCAAGCTCGGCGCGCCACGGGCGGCCCTGCCGGCCGGCGCTGCTGGCGCGCACCTCCAGCGATTCCCGCAAGGTGTCGCAAGCGGTGATCCGCGCGATCGCTCCATCGTGTTCTGGACGCGATGCGTGCCGGCATCCGGGGGCATCCAACACCCTGCAAAAGGCGTCGCGCGCGCGGTCCCGCTGCGACTCGACGTATCGACGCAGCCGGATTTCTCGACGCTCGTCGCCAAGGTACCGCTCCGCGCGCTGGCTACCTACGACTTCACCGTGCGCGCGAAGGTGACAGCGCTCGCGCCGAAGACGATCTACCACTACCGGTTCGTCGCCGGCGACGACGTCAGCGTGACGGGTGTCGCGCGCACGGCGCCAGAGGCGAACGAGGCCAACGAACGGGTTCGCTTCGCGTGGCTCACCTGCCAGGACTGGAGCGTCAACCATTGGCAAGCGATGACGCTGCTGGCCGCCGAACGCGATCTCGATTTCATCGTGCACGTGGGCGACTACATCTATGAAACGGTCGGGACCGTCCCCCCCGGCCGTGCCGAGCCCGCCCATCCTCCGCTGCGCTTGCCCGGCGGCAAGCGGCTCGCGGACGGCCGCGCGTATGCCGATACGCTCGAAGACTACCGGACGCTCTATCGCACCTATCGAACCGATCCGCGCTTGCAAACGCTCCACCAGCGCCTGCCGATGATCGCGATCTGGGACGACCACGAATTTTCCGACGACTGCTGGCAGGATCATCAGGTCTACACCAACGAGGAGCGACAGGAAACCCGGCGCCGCCGCAGCGCCAGTCGCGCGTGGGCGGAGTACATGCCGGTGGACTGGAGCGATGTGCGCTTCGAGCCGGACAATTCGTCGTACACGAACATTCGCATCTATCGCGATTTTCGTTTCGGCATGCTGATGCACCTGGTGATGACGGACGAACGGCTGTACCGCGACGACCACGTCGTGAGCGAGGCGGCCGTGGCGCGTGCACACGGACACGACCCGGTACAGGGGGACGACGCGACCGGCTCGCGCTACTTCGTCAAGCAGGACGTGCTGCAACGTGACGAGGCACGCGATACCGAGCAGCTCGGTCGCCCGCCTTCGATGCTGGGCCCGGAACAGACGCGCTGGTGGAAAGCCGCGATGAGCGGCTCGCCGGCAACCTGGAAGGTATGGGGCAACGAGGTGATGTTGAATCGTCTATGGTTCGTGATGCCGGGCGCGCCCAAGACACCCGCGGCCCGCCTCGTGATCGATTGCGACGCCTGGGACGGCTATCCCGCGCACAAGCATGCGTTGCTCGCTTACTTGCGGGAGCACGACATCCGTAACGTCGTCGCGATCACCGGGGATCTGCATGCGTTTCAGTGCGGCATCGTGCGGGACGATCCCGATCCCGCGACGGGGGTGCCGGTGATCGTCGACTTCGTCTGCGCCGGCATCAGCAGCACGTCCTTCCATGCCTGCCTGAAAGGCGCCTGGAAAGGGACGCCACTGGCATCGATGGCGGCGACTCCTGCCAGACTCGACAGCTTCCTGATGGCGAACAACCCCGATCTGTGCCACGCCGACCATGATGCGCAGGGTTATGCGTCGGCCACCGTCACGCCGGAACATTTTTCCGTGACGTTCAACAAGGTGAAGCCGTTGAACCCGGACGGAACCGCGCCCGCGGACGCACTGCTTGGCCGCACGCGATTGACCGTGCCCAGGGATTCAGCCGAGGTACGCGTCGAGCATATTTAGGTTCGGACGCGCCTGCGCTGATTGCCGAAGACCGTATCGCTGCAGTTTTTTCTCTCGTCAGTGGATATGTCCGGCGAACAGCCCGAGCAATCCTATGATGATCAGGTAGATTGCAACGATGTAATTCAGCAGGCGCGGTACCGCCAGGATCAGAATCCCCGCGATCAGCGAGACCAATGGGCTCAAATTCGTGAATACGTGCATGGCGTTGCCCCTCAACAGTGCAGCGTTCATGTGCGTATCGGAGCGATTGTCGTGCCTGCCTCGGCGCGTGGTGCGTCGGCCGTGCACATGAATAGATCCCTAGAAATTGCGCGCCACACCGACCATGAACATGTCCTGGTCCTTGTCGTTGCCGGTTGCGACCCGATTGAAGCGCAAGCTCGCCGCCCAATCGTTCGTGACCTGATAGGTCACCTGCGCGCTGAGCAGCGCATTGAGCCTCGTTTTGCTCGAGGTCTCGTCCCGATCGTGCGACACATACGGACCGACGCCTGCCGAAAGCGTCCATTTGCTCCTGATCGGCGCGACGTACCAGAATTGCGCGGCCACACCTCTTCGGCCGGCGACGCCATTGTTGCCTTCGTAGACGAAGCTCGCCGAATAGGCCCACGCATTGCCGAGCGGCCGCTTCACTTCGACCATATACCCCTTTTCGATCGGCACCTGGGGGCGGTTCGTCTGCGACGTCCCGGCCCACACGCTGACCTGCGTCTTGCCGTCCGACAACGCCGGGCCGGGATCGCCGCCGAAATTCGAGCCGATGCCGAACAGCACCGCGTCGGAATTGAATCCGCCGATCATCTGGACGTGGTTGTACTGCACCTTGAGGTAGAAGCGGTCGGGAACGACGTAATACCGCACCGCCGCCGACGCACGCACGCCCCATCGCTTTTCATTGCGCGCCTGGTTGTCGACATGGGTCGTGTCGATACTGAAATACGGCCCCGCCGACAATTCGAGCATCACACGATTGCCGACCGGCCAGCGAAACGAACCCAGGGCGGCGAAGCCGTCACGATGGTGATCCTGCGGGTGCCCTTCGTTCAGATACGCGAGGTAGACCGACAGGTATTCGTTCAGGACGTCGCCGAAGCCGACTTCGTACGCACGCCAGTGCATGTCGCCGCCCTCGGTCGCGCGGCCGTCGCCATAGACCGCATAGACGTCGATCTTTCTTGCCGAGGGCGGGGACGCGGCCGGCGCGCTCGAAGGCGTGTCTTCGGCGTGCGCGGGGCCCGGACCTGCCAGCATTGCCAGAGCGGCGATCGAGCTTGTGAGGAGGAAGCGTGAATAGATGCGACGGCACTGTCCCATTTGGACACCCCCCAACTTGGTAACCGCGATTTTCTTCGACACGCTGGTAGCGATTATAGGCGGCCTCGGGCAATTGGGGCCGCCCGCCGGTGCGGCGACACCGGCCGGTCGTGCAGTACATGTCGAGGGTACGTTTCGTGCTACCGGGGCCGGCGTCGGAATGCGCGACGACATGTACGACGACAAGCGCGCATCGCACGATGTCGCCATGCGCGGCGGGAGGTGCCGGATGCAACCGGACAAGATGGAGCAAACCGGCGCTCAGACCGCCATGCACAAATACTTGATGACCAGATAATCATCGATGCCGTAATGCGATCCTTCGCGGCCGAGCCCCGACTGCTTCACGCCGCCGAACGGCGCGACCTCGTTCGAAATGAGGCCGGTATTGATGCCGACCATCCCGTATTCGAGCTGCTCGGCCACCCGCCACACGCGCCCGATATCGCGGCTGTAAAAGTAAGCGGCGAGCCCGAACTCGGTGTCGTTGGCGAGCTTCACGACCTCGTCGTCGCTCGAGAAGCGGAACAGCGGCGCAAGCGGCCCGAACGTTTCTTCGCGCGCGACGTCCATCTGCGCGGTGGTATTCAGGAGCACCGTCGGCTCGAAAAAGCCGTGTCCGAGTGCATGCCGCCTGCCGCCGGTGGCGAGCGTCGCGCCTTTGTCGAGTGCGTCCGCGATATGCGCTTCGACCTTGCCGACGGCCGCGTCGTTGATCAGTGGCCCCAGCGTCACGCCGCCTTCGGTGCCATGGCCGACCTTGAGGCGCTTCACCGCCGCCACCAGCTTGTCGGCGAAGGCGTCATAAACGCGGTCATGGACGTAGAAGCGGTTGGTGCAGACGCACGTCTGCCCGTTATTGCGGTACTTCGACGCAATCGCCCCGTCGACGGCCGCATCGAGATCGGCATCGTCGAACACGATGAACGGCGCGTTCCCGCCGAGTTCGAGCGTCACCTTCTTCACGGTCGGCGCGCTTTGCGCCATCAGCAGCCGCCCCACGCCGGTCGATCCGGTAAACGACAGCTTGCGCACCACGGGGCTGCTCGTCAGCGCGCCGCCGATCGCCTTCGGGTCGCCGGTGACGATGTTGAGCACGCCGTTCGGCACCCCGGCGCGCTCGGCCAGCACCGCCAGCGCAAGCGCCGAGAACGGCGTGGCCTCGGCGGGCTTCACGACGATCGGGCAACCGGCCGCGAGCGCCGGCCCGACCTTGCGGGTGATCATCGCGTTCGGGAAATTCCACGGCGTGATCGCCGCGCACACGCCGACGGGTTCCTTGACGACCACGAGGCGCTTGTCCGACGCGGGCGTGGCGAGCGTGTCGCCGGCCACGCGCTTGCCCTCTTCGGCGAACCATTCGATGAACGACGCGCCATAGACGATTTCGCCCTTCGCCTCGGCCAGCGGCTTGCCCTGCTCGGCCGTCAGGATCAGCGCGAGATCGTCGGCGTGCTCGATCATCAATTCGTACCAGCGGCGCAGGATGCGCGCGCGCTCCTTCGCCGTGCTTGCCCGCCACGCCGGCCAGGCCGCGTTCGCGGCGTCGATCGCGCGCGTCGTCTCGGTCGCGCCCATCAGCGGAACACCGCCAAGCGTCGCGCCCGTCGCCGGATCGAGCACGTCGAGGCGCTCGCCCGAGTCGGCGTCGCACCATTGCCCGTCGATATAAGCCTGATGACGCAAGAGCGCCGGATCCTTCAACAGCGTTGTCAATTCCACGTTGGTTCCTTCCGGGGATAAAAATGCAACGGGCGACCCGAGCACGACTCGGGCCGCGAATACGGAAAATTTCGAATGACGATCTGTGGTGACGCTACGGTGCGACGACGGGATTTCCTGCAATTCCTGAAATCCTCATCCCATTCGCAGTGCAAAGCAGTCAAATCAGAAACGGCGCCGTAAAGCGAATTTCACTACCCCGCCTGACGCCACCCAGCACTCTCGTGACCCTGCGCCAACAGCTTGCGCGCGATCTCGGCCACCCGGCCGACGTGCGCGATGGCCGCCGCGCGCGCCGCCACGCCGTTGCCCGTCTCGATACCCGCGAGAATCTCGCGCATTTCCTCGACCGCCTGGCGCCCGCGATCGTCCGACGCGATGGTCAGCGCACGCAACCGGTTGATGCGCGCGATCAGCGTCTGCACGATCTCCCACGCGACGTGCTTTTTCCCGGCGATGAACATGCGCTCATAGAATGCCGACGTGAGCGCCTTCACCGCCTGGTGATCCTGCTTATCGAACGCGTGCTGGATCTGGTCGATACACGCGGCCAGCTCGGCGACCAGCGTTTCATCCGCATGCTGCGCGCAGGCCATCGCCGCCTCGCCTTCCAGCAACGCGCGGATTTCGTAGATCTCGGCCGCCGTGTCGAAGTCGAGGATCGCGACGATCGGCCCCTGGTTCGGGATCGAGTCGACCAGCCCTTCCGTTTCCAGATGCCGCAGGACTTCGCGCACGACGGTTCGGCTCACGCCGAGGATCTCGCACAGCGAGCGCTCGACCAGCCGCTCGCCGGGCTGGAAATGCGCGTCCAGGATCGCGGTGCGCATCTTCTCGAGCGCAAGCTCGCGCAGCGTGGCGGTGGGTCGCTGGACTTTCAGGGACGGCAGTGCGGGATTCATGGCGGCCGCCGTCAGGCTTGCGCGAAGAGGCGCACGTCGCGTGCGTCCCAGTCGACGAGGGCCTGCGCGCCGATCACGATCCCGTTGTCGTGCCGATGGGCGGCCGGCATGCGGATCGAGATCTCCTGCTGCCACGGTGTCGCCACCGCGTAGTGCATCGCATCGCCCAGATAGGTGACGTCGCGCACGGTCACCGGCAGGCCCGCCGTGCCGTTCGACCCGCCGGCGCGTTGCAGCGAGCTGATGCGCATCTGTTCCGGGCGGATCATCAGCGCGCCTTCGTCGCCGGCGGCGAGCGTCGGATGAAACGCGTCCGACGCCATTTCGAGCCCGTTGGGCAACACGCCGCCGAGGCGGCCGTCGCCGTGCTTCGTCACCTTGACCGGCAGGAAATTCGAATTGCCGATGAAGCTCGCGACGAAGCGCGACGCCGGATTCGCATAAAGCTCCTCGCCGGTGCCGACCTGCTCGATGCGACCCTGGTTGAACACGGCGATGCGGTCCGACAGGCGCAGCGCCTCCTCCTGGTCGTGCGTGACGTAGAGGATCGTCACGCCGGTTTCCTGGTGAATGCGGCGCAGTTCGAGCTGGATTTCCTCGCGCAACTTCTTGTCGAGCGCGGAGAGCGGCTCGTCCATCAACAGCACCGGCGGATCGTACGCCAGCGCCCGCGCGATGGCGACGCGCTGCTGTTGCCCGCCCGAGAGCTGCGCGGGCATGCGGTCGCGGCACTCGGACAGGTGCACGAGTTTCAGCATCTGCTCGACTTTCGCGCGCACTTCGGCATCGGGCCGACGGCGCACGCGCAGCGGAAAGGCGACGTTCTCGCCGACGGTCAGGTGCGGGAACAGCGTATAGCGCTGAAACACCATGCCGATGTTGCGCTGGTTCGGCGCGACCGACAGCAGCGACTTGCCGTCAAGCAGCACGCGGCCGTCGGTCGGCTCCTGAAAGCCCGCGACGATATAGAGCGTGGTGCTCTTGCCCGAACCCGACGGCCCGAGGAAGGTCATGAATTCGCCCTTGCGGACGTCGAGCGACACGTGGTCGATCGCGACGACATCGTCGTAGGTCTTGCGCAGGCGCTGGATTTGCAGGAATGCAGTCATGGCGTGTTACCTCAGTGGGCGCGTGCGCGGCGCACGACGGCGCCCGCCAGCATCAATACGGTCGTCAGTCCGACGAGCAGCGACGACGCGGCCGCGACGACGGGCGTCAGGTCTTGCCGCAACGTCGCCCAGATCCGCACGGGCAGCGTTTGCAGCGTCGGGCTCGACATGAAGATCGACACCACGACTTCGTCCCACGACGCGAGGAACGCGAAGATCGCGGCGGCAAACAGGCCGAGCCGGATCGCGGGAAGCGTGACGCGCAGCTTCACGGTGAGCGGCGACGCGCCGCAGATCAGCGCCGCATCCTCCAGCGCGGTGTCGAAGCTCACGAGCGAGTTGCTGATCGAGATGATCGAGAACGGCAGCGCGATGATCAGGTGACCGATCACGAAGCCGGTCATCGTCCCGTTCAGGCCGATGCGCAGGAAGAACGCATAGAGCGCGACCGCGAGCACGACGACGGGCAGCACCATCGGCGTGAGGAAGAAGCCGCGCACGGCTTCGCGGCCGCGGAACTTGCCGCGCACGAGCGCCAGCGACGCGAGGAACCCGATCGCGACCGACAGCGCCGTGACGATCACCGCGAGCTTCGCGCTGGTCATCAACGAGTCGAGCCAGCCGGCATCGGTGAAGAGCTGCCGATACCATTCGAGCGTCCAGCCCGGCGGCGGGAAGATGAGCCACTGCGAATCGCCGAACGACAGCGCGACGATGAAGAAGATCGGCAACAGCAGGAACAGCGCGACGGCCGCGCCCACGGCCACGAGAACCCAGCGCAGCGCGCCCAGGCGATCGAAATCGAGCAGCATGTCAGCGACCTCCGGTGGTGGCGTTGGCGCTGTTGGTGAAGCGCAGCTGCAACGCATAGAGCGCGAGTGTCACGGCGAGCAGCACGAACGCCGCGGCGCCCGCAAGGCCCCAGTTCAGCAGCTCCTGCACGAGCTGCGCGATGAGTTCCGCGAGCATCATGTAGGACGGCCCGCCCAGCAGCGTCGGCGTGACGAAGTAGCCGAGCGCCATCACGAACACCATCAGCGCGCCCGACGCGACACCGGGCATCGCGAGCGGCACGAGGATGCGCCAGAACGCCTGCCAGCGGCTCGCGCCGCACACGGCGGCGGCGCGCAGCGTCGACGGATCGATGCCGCGCAGCGTCGCATGCAGCGGCATCACGAGGAACGGCAGCATGATGTAGGTCATGCCGATCGTCACGCCGGTCAGGTTGTTCACGAGCGACAGCGGCTCGTGAATCACGCCGATCGCCATCAGCGCGCGGTTGATCGGCCCGGTTCCCTGCAGCAGCACCATCCACGCGAAGGTCCGCGCGAGCAGGTTGGTCCACATCGACAGCAGCAGGATCGCGAACAGCACGGCACTGAGCTTGCGCGGCGCGATGGCGAGCAGCCACGCCATCGGGAAGCCGACCAGCAGCGTGACGAGCGTCACGACCGTCGCGACGAGAAACGTATTGCCGAACACGCGCACGTAGGTCGTCGAGCCGAGCAGTTGTGCGTAGTTGTGCAACCCGGGCGTCGGCTCGAGCACGCTGCGCAGCAGCAGCGACAGCACGGGCAGCAGGAAGAAAATCACGAGCAGCAGCATCGCGGGCGTCAGCAGCCGGATGCTGCGCCAGTCGCGCCGCTTGCGCGCGGCCGCCGACGGCGGATGCGCGACGGTACTCAATACGTTGGGCATGGTGTCTCCTTTGTCGGCCAGAGCCGGCATTTCAGCGCCCTTCAGCGCCCGCCACCCTGGCCCCATGCAGATGCGTTGCTCGGCCGGCGCGGTTCGATTCGATTCGTGATCCCGATCGGAACGCGTGCCGGCAGCCTGCGTGCGGGCCTGCTTACTTCGATTGCCACGCGTACCAGCGCTTCGCGATCGCGTCGCGGTTCTCGGCCCAGTACTTCATGTCGAGATTGATCTGCGAGCTCTTGTACTGGTCGGGCAGCGTCTTCGCGATGGCCGGCGGCATCAGCGCGGCCGACTTCACGTTGATCGGCGCATAGCCGGTATCGGCCGCGAATTTCGCCTGGGACTGCGCGCTCGTCGCGGCGGCGAGGAACTTCATCGCCGCGTCGCGATGCTTCGCGCCCTTCGGGATCACGAGCATGTCGGCGGCGGTCAGGTTCTGGTTCCACGACATGCCGACCGGCACGCCGGTCTGCGCGAGCGCATGCAGGCGGCCGTTCCAGAACATGCCGATCGGCGCCTCGCCCGACGCGAGCAGCTGCTGCGACTGCGCGCCGCCGCTCCACCAGACGATGTCGCCCTTGATCGAATCGAGCTTCCTGAACGCGCGATCGAGATCGAGCGGATACAGCTTGTTGGGCGCGACGCCGTCGGCGAGCAGCGCGATTTCGAGCACGCCCGGCGCGGACCACTTGTAGAACGTGCGCTTGCCCGGGAAGCGCTTGGTATCGAACAGGTCGGCCCAGTTCTGCGGCTGCGCGCCCGTGTACTTCGACTTGTTGTAGCCGAGCACGAACGAGTAATAGAAGCTGCCCACCGCGGAAGGTGTCGCGAAGCGCGGATCCAGGTCGGCCTTCTTCACCACGCCATAGTCGATCGGCTCGATCAGGCCGGCTTTCTCCGCCGCATACGCGAAGTCGCCCTCCACGTCGACCACGTCCCAGCTCACGTTGCCGCTGTCGACCATCGCCTTGAGCTTGCCGTAGTCGGTCGGCCCGTCCATCAGCACGCCGATGCCGCTCGCCTGCGTGAACGGCTGCGCCCAGTCCTTCTGTTGCGACGACTGGGTCGTGCCGCCCCAGCTCGTGAACACGATCTGATCCGCGGCCATTGCCGGCGCGGCGCACAGCGCGACCAACGGGGCGATACAGGCGAGGCGCGATGCTGCGAAACGCGGGATGCTTCTGCTGCTCATGGTCTCTCTCCAGGTGAAACGATGCGGCTCGCGGCCACCGGGACGGCAGCCATCCGAATACGCGTGTTCAGGCCGGCAGCATCAGCGCGCCGGCGTCTCGATCTTGTTGTTCATCGCTGCGCGACGGTCGCGGTGGCGTTGGGCGCCATCCATCCGCGCGCGGCACGCCGGCTCCGGGCAGCGACGTCAGTGCGCGAATGCGAGCGGCTGCACCGTGCCGGCTTCCGTGTCGCCGACATAGATGCCGTACGCGTCCTGCCGGCGTTCGCGCACGTAGCGCTCGAGCATCGAACGCACGGCGGTATCGGCGATGTCGCCCCACGGCACCTGCCAGAGCGGCACGATGCGGATGCTGCTGTCGAACCACGGCGAACCGTTCGGCATCACGCGGCCGCGGTAATAGACATGGACGCCCGGCTCGCGCTGGCCGGCTGCCTCGAACACGGCAAACAGGAAGTCGAGATGCGCGTTGAGGCCGAGCTTCGCGAGCACGCCGCGCAGGCTCGCCGCGTCGCTCGCCGGTTCGAGCCGCGTGCCGGTCGGCAAGCACAGCCCGTGCGGCGTATCGACGAGCACCAGTCCGTCGCGATGTTCGAGAATCGCACCCACCCGCGCGCGGCCGAAGCCAAGCATGTCGAAGGTCTGTTGCGCGATTGCTCCGGTCATCGACTCAGTCATGGCGTGCTCCCGTGGTCACTGCGTTACTCGATGAGATTATGGTATGCCATCTTATGGGTTACAACAATGAACATCGTATTATGGAATACCATGAGTCGAACCCGTCGAATCGACCGGCAAAGCAAAAGGCCGCGGGCGGGATGCCGGCGGCCTTTGTCGTGGCACGCGGGTTGCGATCCCGCGCTCGAGACGTTCGTCAGGTGTCGCTGACTGCCTCGTCCTGCTGCCGGGCGAGCGCCGACAGCGCCAGCTCGGACACCCGCTTGATGTGCGCGGCCGACGCGGCCGACGCCGCGTCGCCGTCGCGCCGCTCGATCGCGTCGAGCAGCCGGTTCATCTCGGTGTTGGAATCGCCGCCGCGCCCCGGCATCGCGATGGTCAGCGCCCGCAGCCGGTTGATGCGCGCGTTGAGCGTCTTGACGACGGTCAGCGACACCTGCTTGCCCGCGGCTTCGAACAGCGTTTCATAGAAGCGCTCGGTGTACTCGAGCACACGCGGCAACGCCTGCTTCTCGAACGCGTCCTCGATCGTCTTGCGAATCTCGCGCAGCTGCCGCACGACCTCGGGCGTCGCGCTCTCCGCGCACGCGCGTGCGGCATTGGCTTCGAGCAGGCCGCGCAATTCGTAGATCTCGCCGACTTGCGCCGGATCGAGCCGCGCGACCACCGGCCCTTGCCGCGACACGGTCTCGACCAGGCCTTCGGTCTCCAGGTGGCGCAGCACTTCGCGCACCACCGTGCGGCTCACGCCGAGTTCGTCGCACAGCGTGCGCTCGACGAGCCGCGCGCCGGGCCGGAAATAACCCTGCACGATCGCCCCGCGCAGTTTGTCGAGCGTCAGTTCGCGCAAGGTCTTGGCATTGCGGTCGATTTTGAGGTCTTGCATAGGCGGCACTCTGAAAACGGATGGGCGGCCCGCACCCGGCGATGCGCCGGATGCGGACATGGAATGCCATATTATGACCGAACTGTCAGCGCGCTTTCCATCCTGCCCGCCGCACGCGTGCCATCCGCCTCGCGATCAGCCCTGCAAGCCCTCGACGATCGAGACCTGCGCGCGGCAATGCCCGTCCCGCTTCGCCTTCGCCGCCTGGTACTCGGGCGAGTGATAGCACGCGAGCGCCGTCTCCATGTCGGGGAAGCGGATCACGACGTGGCGCTCGAACGACTCCCCCTCCAGCACCTGCGATGCGCCGCCGCGCGCCAGAAACACGGCACCGAACTTCCTGAACGCCTGCGGCGCGAGGTCCGTGTAGTCCTTGTACTTCGCGGGGTCCAGCACCTGCACGTGGGCAATCCAGTACGCACTCATTTTCCACCTCCACATTCGGGAAATTTCGAGACACGGGTTAACACTCATGGCATGCCGTAACATGGTATACCACAATGAATCCCACAATCAACGCACGAAAGGAAAGGTGCCATGAGCCTGATTCGGAAATCCGTCCTCCATGTCGAGACGCTGTATGTGGATGGCGACAAGGTCGCGGCCAGGCCGCTGAAGATGATCGGCGCGGTCGCCGTGATCAAGAACCCGTGGGCCGGCCGCGGGTACGTCGAGGACCTGTCGCCGGAGATCCGCGCGCTCGCGCCGCAGCTCAGCGAACACCTGACGAAGCTGATCCTCGACGAAGCCGGTGCGGGCGACGCGGTCGAAGCGTTCGGCAAGAGCGCGATCGTCGGCCTCGACGGTGAAATCGAGCATGCGTCCGCGCTGATCCACACGCTGCACTTCGGCAATACGTATCGCACGGCCGTCGGCGCGAAGTCGTATCTCGCGTTCAACAACACGCGCGGCCCGGCCAATGCGCCGCTGCTGATCCCGATGATGGACAAGAACGACGAAGGCCGACGTTCGCACTACCTGACGCTCCAGTTCTCGATTGCGGACGCACCGGCCGCCGACGAGCTGGTCATCGCCATCGGCGCCGCTACCGCCGGCCGTCCGCACCACCGCATCGGCGACCGCTACAAAGATCTCGCAGAGCTCGGAAATGACGTCAAGAACCCTGCCGCTGTCAAATAAGCGCGTCGCCCACTATCTCGACCAGGGCGCCGGCGAACCGCTGGTGCTGATTCACGGGGTCGGCATGCAGGCGAGCGCGTGGTATCCGCAGATCGACGACCTGTCGCGCGATTTCCGCGTGATTTCCGTCGACATGCCCGGTCACGGCACAAGCGATGCGCTCGACCCCGACGCCGACCTGCAGCAGTTCGTGCAGTGGGCGATCGAATTCATCGAGGCGTTGCAGGTCGGCCCCGTCAACCTGGCCGGCCATTCGATGGGCTCGCTGATCGCCGCCGGCGTCGCGGTGACGCGGCCCGAGCTGGTGAAGCGCGTCGCAGTCCTGAACGGTGTGTACCGCCGCACCGAGCAGGCGCGCGAAGCCGTGCTGCAACGCGCCGCCGAACTGCGCTCGGGCACGATCGACGTCGATACCCCGCTCAAGCGCTGGTTCAACGCGGAAGAAGCGCAGCAGGTCGCCGCGCGGAAGGTGGAAGCGTGGTTGCAGTCCGTCGATCTGGCGGGTTATGCGACTGCGTACACCGCGTTTGCGAAGGGCGACGACGTGTATGCCGACGGCTGGCACCGCATTACCTGCCCTGCCCTCGTGCTCACCGGGTCGGACGATCCGAATTCGACGCCCGGGATGGCCAGGCAGATGGCGCAGGCCGCGCATGACGGCACGGCCGTCGTGATCGAGAACGAGCGCCACATGGTGAACCTGACCGCGCCCGAGGAAGTCAATCGTGCCCTGCGTGCCTGGTTGCAGACCGCGCCGCAGGCGGAAACCCTGAAATCGGAAGTGTGAGATGAGCCCAGCAACCAGCCAGGAAGCCCCGACGATCAACACCCGGGAGCTGCGCGATGCATTCGGCGCGTTCATGACCGGCGTGACGATCGTCACCACCGCCCGCGACGACGGCCAGCCGCTCGGCTTCACCGCGAACTCGTTCTCGTCGGTGTCGCTGGACCCGGCGCTGCTGCTCGTCAGCATCGCGAAGACGTCGAGCAATTTCCAGACGTTTTCCACCACCGGCCACTTCGCGATCAACATCCTCGCGGAAGGGCAGAAGGACCTGTCCAACACGTTTGCCCGGCCGAGCGACGATCGCTTCGCGACAGTCGGCTGGCACCTGAGCGCGCATCGCAACCCGCTGATCGACGACGTCAGCGCGTGGTTCGACTGCACGACGCACGCGGTGATCGACGCGGGCGATCACGCGCTCATCGTCGGCAAGGTCGAGGCGTTCCATTCCGCCGGCTACGCGGGGCTCGGCTATTACCGCGGCGGCTATTTCACGCCGGCGAAGCTGTCGGCCGAAGTGATCGCCGGCCCGAAGGTCATCGTCAGCGCGATCATCACGCGCGACGACAAGGTGCTGATGGTGAAGGCGGCCGACGGCAAGTGGGCGCTACCCACGAAGGAGATCGGCAACGCAGGCGCCGACAAGGCGCTCGCCGAACTGTTCCGGCAGTACCAGCCGGACGCATCGGCAAGCTTCATTTATTCGGTCTACAACAATACCGAGACGCACTACCAGTACATCTCGTTCCTCTGCAGCGCACCGGACGAAGTGGCGGCCGCCGGCGAGTTCGTGAACCTCGACGACCTCGACGCCGACGCGTTCCAGGACAGCGCGCTGGCCAGCATGCTCGAACGCTATCGCAAGGAGAGCCAGTTGAAGAGTTACGGCCTGTACTTCGGCGATCACAGCACCGGCACCGTCCGCCCGCTTCTTTCCTGAAAGGTCACATCATGCGTTTTTCGCTTTTCGTCCACATGGAGCGCGTCTCCGACCAGACCAGCCAAAAGCAGCTGTACGACGAGATGGTCGAGCTGTGCCAGATCGCCGATCGCGGCGGCATGCACGCCGTCTGGACCGGCGAGCACCACGGCATGGACTTCACGATCGCGCCGAATCCGTTCATCAACCTCGCCGATCTCGCCAACAAGACGAAGCGCGTGCGGCTCGGCACCGGCACGGTCGTCGCGCCGTTCTGGCACCCGATCAAGCTCGCCGGCGAAGCCGCGATGACCGACATCATCTCGGGCGGCCGCCTGGAACTCGGCATCGCGCGCGGCGCCTATTCGTTCGAATACGAGCGCCTGATGCCGGGCCTCGACGCGTGGGGCGCGGGCCAGCGCATGCGCGAACTCATTCCCGCCGTGAAGAAGCTGTGGGAAGGCGATTACGCGCATGACGGCGAGTTCTGGAAATTCCCGTCGACGACGTCGTCGCCGCTGCCGCTGCAGCGCCCGCATCCGCCGATCTGGGTGGCCGCGCGCGATCCGAACAGCCATGAGTTCGCGGTCGCGAACGGCTGCAACGTGCAGGTCACGCCGCTGCACCTCGGCGACGAGGAAGTCGAGAAGCTGGTCGGGCACTTCAACGCCGCGTGCGAGAAGTTCAGCGACGTGCCGCGCCCGCAGATCATGCTGCTGCGCCACACTTACGTGGCGAGCAGCGAGGACGACGCGCAAGTGGCCGCCGACGAAGTCAACGTGTTCTACAACTACTTCGGTGCGTGGTTCAAGAACGAGCGGCCGGTCAGCCGCGGGATGATCAAGCCGCTGAGCCGCGACGAAATCGCCGCGCATCCGTTCTACACGCCGGAAGCGATGCGCAAGAACAACGTGATCGGCACGCCTGCCGAGGTCATCGAGCGTCTGAAGGCATACGAAGCGCTCGGCTTCGACGAGTACTCGTTCTGGATCGATACCGGCATGAGCTTCGAGCGCAAGAAGGCGTCGCTCGAACGGATGATCCGCGACGTGATGCCTGCGTTCCAATAAGGTCCCGATGCCATGAATGCGCACTTTCAGCTGTATATCGACGGGCGGTTCGAGCCCGGTGCCGCGACCTTCGGCAGCATCAATCCCGCAACCGGCGCCGTATGGGCGCAGATGCCGGAGGCGCGGACGGACGAAGTCAACCGGGCGGTCACGGCGGCCGGCCGCGCACTGACCGATCCGGCCTGGGCCGGACTGTCGGCGTCGGCGCGCGGCAAGCTGCTGTACAAGCTCGCCGAGCTCGTCGAAAAAGCCGCGCCGCGACTCGCTGAAATCGAAACGAACGACACCGGCAAGATCATCCGCGAAACGTCGAGCCAGATCGCGTATGTCGCCGAGTACTACCGCTACTACGCGGGCATCGCCGACAAGCTCGAAGGCAGCAGCATCCCCGTCGACAAGCCCGACATGCAGGTGTGGCTCGAGCGGCAGCCCGTCGGCGTGGTCGCCGCGATCGTGCCCTGGAACAGCCAGTTGTTCCTGTCCGCGGTCAAGGTCGGGCCGGCGCTCGCGGCCGGCTGCACGGTGGTGCTGAAAGCATCCGAGGAAGCGCCGGGGCCGTTGCTGGAATTCGCGCGCGTCGTGCACGAGGCCGGGTTCCCGCCGGGCGTCGTCAACGTCATCACCGGCTTCGGCCCGGAATGCGGCGCGGTGCTGAGCAGCCATCCGGGCGTGGACAAGGTCGCGTTCACCGGCGGCCCCGAGACCGCGCGCCACATCGTGCGCAATACGGCCAGCAACCTCGCGAAGGTGTCGCTGGAACTCGGCGGCAAGTCGCCGTTCATCGTGTTCGCCGATACCGATATCCAGAGCGCGGTCAATGCGCAGGTCGCCGCGATCTTCGCGGCGAGCGGCCAGAGCTGCGTGGCGGGTTCGCGCCTGCTGATCGAGGCGTCCGTCAAGGAGCGGTTCCTTGCGTTGCTGGTCGAGCGCGTCGCGCGCATTCGCGTCGGGTCGCCCAACGAGCAGGAAACGGAGTACGGGCCGCTGTGCACCGAGCGTCAGCTTCGCAACATCGAGGCGGTGGTCGCGAGTTCGGTGCGCCAGGGCGCGAAATTGCTCGCGGGCGGCAGGCAGCTGGAGCGCGACGGCTATTACTACGCGCCGACGATTCTCGACTGCACGGGTGTCGCGCACGCCGACAGCATCACGACGGAACTGTTCGGCCCGGTGCTGTCGGTCGACACGTTCGACACCGAGCAGGAAGCGATCGAGAAGGCGAACGGCACGGCTTACGGCCTCGCGGCCGGCATCTTCACGACCAGCCTGACCCGCGCGCACCGCGTGTCGAAGCGCGTGCGCTCGGGCATCGTGTGGATCAACACGTATCGGGCGGTATCGCCGCTCGTGCCGTTCGGCGGCTTCGGCCTGTCCGGGCACGGCCGCGAAGGCGGCCTGAGCGCCGCGCTCGAATATACGACGACGAAATCCGTGTGGCTGCGCACGTCGGACGATCCGATCAGCGACCCGTTCGTGATGCGTTGAGCGGGCCGGCATTCGCGTGCCGGACCCACTCGAAGCCGACCAGCGCCTGCCGTGCCATGCCGCGTCGAACCGCGTGCGTGGCGCGACACGGCCGACAATAAGGATGGAGACAGCGACACAACATGAAGCAAGCGGAAAACGATAACGGTGTTCTGGCGATCGAAAGCAACTCGATCGAGTACGTTGCCCCCGAGGCGCGGCACGGCAAGCCGGCCGACCTCTTCACCCTGTGGTTCTGCACGAACGTCGCGCCGCTGGCCGTGATCTCGGGCGCCACGTCGGTGCTGGTGTTCCACCTGGACCTGGTCAGCGCGATGCTCGCGATCGCGGCCGGGCAATGCTTCGGCGCGATCTTTCATGCGCTCACGTCCGCGCAAGGGCCGCTGGTCGGCGTGCCGCAGATGATCCAGAGCCGCGCGCAGTTCGGCCGCTACGGATCGCTGCTGGTGGTGGGATTCACCACGCTGATCTATCTCGGCTTCTTCGTGTCGAACATCATTCTCGCCGGCAAGACGCTCCATACGGCGGTGCCCGCGGTGCCCGTGGCGGTCGCGACCGTCATCGGCGCGGTGCTCGCGACGCTGGTCGGCGTGATCGGCTGCCACTTCATTCATCGCTTCAACAAGATCGGCGCGTGGTTCATGGGCAGCGCGCTGCTGATCGGCATCGCGTTGATGGCGCCGGGGCTCGACGCGCGAATCTTCGCGCACGGGCATTTCGATCTCGCGAACTGGTTCGCGATGTTCGGGCTGTGCGCGGTGTGGCAGATCAGCTTCGCGCCCTATACGTCCGACTATTCGCGCTATCTGCCGGCGTCCACCGGATTCGGGAAGACCTTTGCGTACACGTATTTCGGCACGTCGGTGGGGACGATCTTCGCGTTCCTGTTCGGCGTGCTCGCCGTCAGCACCGGGCATTCGACCGATGCGATGCAGGCGATCCGCGAGCAGACCGGCGCGTTCGGCTACGTGCTGATCTTCCTGTTCCTCGTCAACATCATCGGCCACAACGGCATGAACCTGTATGGCGCGGTGCTGTCGTTCATCACCGCCGCGCAGACGTTCCGCCCGCACTGGGTGCCCGGCCGCAACGTGCGCGTCGCCGTGTCGGCGGCGCTGCTGGTCGCGTGTACCGCGACCGCGCTGTGGGCGTCGAGCAACTTCATCGCGATCTTCCTCAACGCGATCTTCGCGCTGCGCATCGTGCTGGCGCCGTGGATCGCGATCAACCTGATCGACTTCTACCTGGTCAACCGCCGCCACTACCGGGTCGCGGAGATCATCAGCAGCAACGGCGGCGTGTACGGGGCGTTCAACGTCAAGGCGCTCGCGATCTACGTGTTCGGCATCGCGGTCCAGGTGCCGTTCATGGAGGAAAGCTTCTTCCACGGCCCGTGGGCATCGATTCTCGGCGGCGCGGACGTGTCGTGGATGGTGGGCCTCGTCGTCACCGCACTGGTGTGCTACCTGTTCGCGTCGAAGGACGGTTCGCGGGCGCGCGGCCGGTGCCCGGCGGGCGCCGCTCTGGATTAACCAAGGAGATCAATCATGAATGAAGACGACGTGCTGTTTCAGAAAGGCTTGCCGATCCGCCGCGAAGTGCTCGGCCCCGAGTACGTCGATGCGTCGATGGAAAAGGCCGATGCGTTCATGATGGCGTTCCAGCGCGCGACCACCGCGTGGGCGTGGGGCTGGGCATGGGGCGACGACACGCTCGATCGCAAGACGCGCAGCCTGCTCAACCTCGCGATGCTCACTGCCGGCGGCCATACCAACGAACTCAAGCTGCATGTGAAGGGGGCGCTCAACAACGGCGTGAGCGTCGAGGAAATCAAGGCGACGCTGCTGCATGCGACCGCCTATTCGGGCATCCCGCACGGGCTCAGCGCGTTCAAGGCCGCGCATGAGGTGCTGGTGGCGGAGGGGGTGTTGAAGTGACGAGCCGCGAATGCCGGGGTTTCCGTTATCGGACACCCCGGCATGGACGAGCGACGTCGCCCGTTTCCTTCACAGCGCGTTCGGCGCCCCCCTCCCGTCGAGCACCGCCGCGACGTTATCGAGCGCGGTGAACCCCATCTGGTCGCGCGTCTCGATCGTCGCGCTGGCCATGTGTGGCGACAGAAACACATTGTCGAGCTTGGCAAAGCGCGGATCGATATCGGGCTCGTTCCGATAGACGTCGAGCCCCGCGCCGAACAGCCGATGCGACGTCAACGCATCGTAGAGCGCATCCTCGTCGACGAGACTCCCGCGCGCCGCGTTGACGAACACCGCCCCGTCGCGCATCAAGCCGAACGCGCGGCGCGTCATCAGCGGCGTGCCGCCGCCCGGCACGTGCAGCGTGAGGATGTCGCACTGCGGCAGCAGCGTGTCGAGATCCGGGCAATAGCGCGCGCCGGCCTCGATCTCGGGCGGCGCCGGCCGCCGGTCGGTATAGACGATCTTCATCCCGAAGCCGCGCGCGCGTTGCGCGACCGCGCGGCCGATCCGGCCGAAGCCGACGATCCCGAGCGTCTTGCCGTTCACGCGCGTGCCGAGCATGTCGGTCATGCCGAACGACTTGCCCCATCCCGCGCGCACGATGCGCTCGTATTCCGATGCACGCCGGCACGCGGCCAGAATGAGCAGCATCGTGAAATCGGCCGTGCATTCGGTCAGCGCGTCAGGCGCATTGCTGACCACGATGCCGCGTGCGCGCGCGGCAGCCACGTCCATGTGGTCATAGCCGGCGCTCGCGTTCGCGATGATCCTCACACTCGGCGGCAAGGCCGCGATGTGCTCGGCCTGCAGCCCCGATTTCTTGCCGATCAGCACCGCCGGCGTTTCGTAGCGATTGCAGAACGCGACGACGGACGGCGCGTCCATGTCGGCATCCGTCACGTATGCGTGAAATTCGGCTTCGGCGCGTGTGGCCACGGCCGCGGGAACCCGTCGCGCTACCAGCAGGCGGGGGCGGTTGGTGTCAGGCATGGTCTCGTCCTTGGGTCGGAAAACGGAGCACAGCCTACGAAGCGCGGTCGGCAAGGGTCAATATTGATTGATTCAATCAACGTATGCGTGCGGCGCGGCGCTGCCGGTTTTCGGCGTCGTTCCCGTTGTGCCGTGCGCTGCGCGTCACGCCGTGCCGGCCAGCGAACGACGTATCCGCGGGCTCAGGAAAACCCTGACGCCGCCCCGCCGCGACGGGGCGGTTGATATTGATTGAAAGAATCAAGATTGCTGGGGAATCGTCACCGCGCAATGCTTTTCGCATGTTCAACGGACTGAAGACGAGGTCGTGAAAATGCACGTAGAGAAAAGAATCGCGGCAGTGACGGGCGCCGGCAGCGGAATCGGGCACGCAGCGGCGGTTGCGCTGGCGCGGGCCGGCTTCGCCGTCGCACTGCTCGGCCGACGGATCGATCCGCTGCTCGCGACGAAAGAGACGATCGAGCGGGCCGGCGGCGTGGCCGCGGCCATTCCGACCGACGTTTCCGACGAAGCATCGGTCGACGCTAGCTTCGCGCAGGTCGCGCGGGAGTTCG
Organism: Burkholderia sp. 22313; assembly: GCF_052045245.1. Lineage (NCBI taxonomy): Bacteria > Pseudomonadati > Pseudomonadota > Betaproteobacteria > Burkholderiales > Burkholderiaceae > Burkholderia > Burkholderia sp. 22313. Next base: position 157,365 of record NZ_JBQEON010000002.1, on the reverse strand, counting down.
GGCGCCTCGACGTGCTCTTCAACAATGCCGGTCGCAATGCGGGCGCCATGCCGCTCGACGACTACTCGCTTCAATTCTGGAACGACGTGGTCGCGACCAACCTGACGGGCGTGTTCCTGTGCGCCCGCGCCGCGTGGCGTCAAATGAAGCGCCAGACGCCCCAAGGCGGCCGCATCATCAACAACGGGTCGATCTCCGCGCACACGCCGCGCCCGAACACCATCGCGTACACGGCCACGAAGCACGCCGTGCTCGGCATCACGCGCTCGCTCGCGCTCGACGGTCGGCCGTTCAACATCGCGTGCGGCCAGATCGACATCGGCAACGCGGCCACGTCGCTGACCGAGCGCATGAACAGCGGCGTGCTTCAGGCCGACGGCCGCGTCGCGCCGGAGCCGCGCGTCGACGTCGCGCACGTTGCCGATGCCATCGTGCAGATGGCGCGCCTCCCGCTCGAAGCCAACATTCTGAACATGACGCTCATGGCGAGCGCGATGCCCTTCGTCGGGCGCGGCTGAACACACGAGCGCCGGCGCCCATTGCAGCCCTGCGCCGCCCTATCAATCAGGAGACAGGAGACGACATTGAAAACCGCAGAAGAACAGGTTCCGGTCATGCGCGAGTTCGACGCGCACGCAGGCGCCGCCAGACGATCGCGGGTGCGCTACGGCGTGCTGTCGATGCTGCTGGTGGCCACCATCCTCAACTACGTCGACCGGTCGGCGCTCGGCATCGTCGCGCCGGCGCTGTCGAAGGATCTCGCGCTCACCCGCGTGCAGATGGGCGAGCTGTTCGCGGTGTTCGGCCTCGCGTACTCGCTCGCGCTGCTGCCGGCGGGCGTGCTCGCCGACATGCTCGGCTCGCGCGTCGCGTATGCGCTGTCGCTGGTCGGCTGGTCGTTCGCGACGCTGACGCAAGGGTTCGCGCACGGCTACCACATGCTGCTCGGCTCGCGGCTGGCGATGGGCGCACTGGAAGCACCCGCGTTTCCATCAAACGCGCGGGCGGTGACGATGTGGTTCCCGGTGCAGGAGCGCGGCTTCGCGACGAGCGTGTACGTGATGGGCCAGTACATCGGCACGCCGCTCTTCACCGGGCTGCTGCTGTGGATCTCGTCGGCGTTCGGCTGGCGCGCCGTGTTCTTCGCGACGGGCGCGTTCGGCATCCTGTTCAGCGTCGTGTGGTACCGGCTCTATCGCGATCCGTCGCGGCATCCCGCCGTCAACGCGGCCGAGCTGCAGTACATCACCGAAGGGCGCCCGGTCGTGACCGCGCGCGATCGTTTCGACTGGCGCATGGCGCTGCGGCTGCTCGGCTATCGGCAGATCCTCGCGATCTGTCTGGGCAAGTTCTGCAACAACACGCTGCTGGTGTTCTTCACGACCTGGTTCATGACCTACCTGGTCGAGGAACGGCACATGTCGATGATCAAGGTCGGTTTCTTCCAGGCGATGCCGTTCATCGGCGCGACGCTCGGAATCCTGATCGCCGGCTACCTGTCCGATCTCTGCATCCGGCGCGGCGTGTCGATGTCGTCGTCGCGCAAGGCACCGCTCGTGATCGGCACCTTCCTCGGCGCATCGATCGTGCTCGTCAACTTCGTGCACTCGAACGCACTGGTGATCGCGATCCTGACGGTCGCGTTCTTCGCGCAGGGAATCGGCTCGATGTCGTGGGCGGCCGTGTCCGAGATCGCGCCGAAACGCTATGTCGGGCTCACCAGCAGCATCACGAGCCTCGCGGCCAATATCGCGGCCGTCACCACGCCGCTGATGATCGGCTACGTGACCCAGCACACCGGCAACTTTTTCTGGGCGCTGAACCTGATGGGCGCAATCTGCCTCGTCGGCACGCTGTCGTACTCGCTGCTGCTCGGCAAGCTGTCGCGTATCGAACTCTGACCCCATTCATCGCTTCCTGTTTGCCGCTCCGGCAACTCAACCCCATCCAACCCACGACCATGATCGAATTCAAATGGGATCACCTGCAACTCTGCTCGGCTGATGCCGAAGCCACCGCCGCGTGGTTCGCGCGCTGCCTGAATGCCGAAATCGTGCGACGGCCCGGCCGCGTCGACCTGCGGATCGGCACCATCGACCTGTTCATCACGGCCCTGCCCGACGCGCGGTCAACCGCCGTGCGCGACGGCGCCCGCGTGCAAGGCATCGATCACTTCGGTGTACTGGTCGAGGATCTCGATGCCGCGTACGCGCATCTGGTCGAGCATGGCGCCGAGGTCGTGCAGCCGGTGACACGAATCCGCGCCGGCGTGCGCGGCTGTTTCGTGCGCGCGCCGGGGGAAATCCTCGTGGAAGTGCTCGAGCGGCGCCCAGCCGAGATGACATTCAACTGAACCCGGTCTATAGTCGGCGCAAGCGGCCGGACACCGGTCGCGCCTTTGCCTTCATCACGACGCCCCATGCAGAACTGGATCACCCTGACGGAAGCGGCACGTCGGCTCGGCGTGCGGGCGCAGACCGTCTACGCCTATGCGAGCCGCGGCAGCATCGCCGTGATGCAGGATCCGGACGATCCGCGCAAGAGCCTGTATCGCGTCGATGACGTGATCGCGCTGTGCCGCAAGAAGCAGGTCGGCCGCAAGCGGGCGGCGCTGGCGGCGAGCACGATCTTCGGCGCCGAGCCGTGCATCTACAGCGGCATCACCACGTTCTCCAAGGGCCGTGCGTGGTATCGCGGCCGCGACAGCATTCAACTCGCGGACACCGCCACGCTCGAGGAAACGGCCGCGCTGCTGTGGCAAGCCACCACGCCTGTCTCGTTCGACGCGCCCGCGGTTGTGTTGCCGCCCGGCGAGCGTGACCGCCAATGCGCGTTCACGATGCTCGCGACGCTGACCGCGCACGGCCACTCGACCCTCGGCCGGCTCGACAGCGCGCTGCACGCGGAGGCCGGGCAGCTCGTTGCAATCGTGTCGCGCGCGTTCGGTGCGCATGACGATGCCCATGCGGGGCTGCCCTGGACGCATCAGCGGCTTGCAGCCGGCTGGGGCCTCGACAGCCGTGGCGCGGACCTGCTGCGCCGCGCGATGGTGCTGGTCGCCGATCACGAGATCACGAGTTCGGCGTTCGCCGCGCGCATCACGGCATCGACCGGCGCGTCGCTCGCCGGCTGCCTGCTGACCGGTCTCGCGACGCTGTCGGGCCCGCTGCACGGCGACGCATCCGGCCGCGTGCGCGCGGTGTTCGACGACGTGCAACGATTAGGCGCCGAGCGCGTGGTCGACCATCACCTGAAGTCAGCGATCCCGATTCCAGGTTTCGGTCATCATCTTTACCCCGACGGCGATCCGCGCGCGGCCGCGCTGCTCGCGCGGCTCGAGCCGCCGGCGGAACTGGCGCACTTCGTCGACAAGGTCACGACGCTCACCGGCCAGCGGCCGACCATCGATGTCGCGCTTGCAATGCTGTCGGTGCAGCTTCAGTTGCCGCGCGATGCGGCGTTCGGATTGTTCTCGATCGCGCGCAGCGTCGGGCTGCTGGCCCACTGTATTGAACAACTGCGCGTGGGCAAGGTGATCCGGCCACGCAGCCGCTATACGGGGCCGGCGCTCGACGAGCGACATCTGCGGCCCGACGCCGAGGACGATGGCCGGCTGCCGAAAGCAGGGGTGATCGAGAAGAACCGGGTGTTCAAGGTCGTGGATTGACCAGATTGACCAGCGTGACGATGGCGGGTGAAGGCGACCTGGGTCGTCATGCGAAACGAAGCCGCCCGGGGGCAACCCTGCGCCCCCGGGCCCGGACGCATCGGAAGCGCCGGACATCACCCGCATGCCCGCCGCTTCCGCGCATTCAACGCGGTTCAGCTCACATCAGAACTGATACCCCGCCCCGACGACCGCGCCGAAGTCCGACCGCGCGTTGCCCGTCACCGACGCCTTGACGACCCAGCGATTGCTCTCCGTCACGTACGAGTACCCGGCCGCGAACCCTTGCTGCCCGTGATAGTTCGACGTCGCCGCCGACACCATCGAGCGCCCGGCCCCCGTCGGCTGCGGCAAGCCGGCCACCGCCATCGCCGACGCCACGCCGCCGTACATGTCCTTCTTCAGGTCGTTGAACGCGTTGTACACCTGCCCGACCCGCTGGTCGGTGTAGCCCCGCGCCTGCGTCGACGCGGCGTTGAGATTGTCGTTCAACTGCTGCACGTTGACCGCGTCGGTGGGCGCCGTGCCGGCCGCCACGTTCGTGACCTGGCGCTCGTTGCCCTTCGCGCCGACCGAGAACGAATTGTCGCGATCCGCCACCGAGCCCGCGCCAACCGCCACCGCATTCTTGCCGGTTGCGGTCGCCGTCGTGCCGATCGCGCCGGCATCGGCACGTGCGATCCACGTCGCGTTCGCATCGGTTGCCGCGGTACGGATCTTGTCGTTCGTCGCCGCGGTCCTCAACGCATCGTTGAACTGAGCCATGTTGACCGCGTCGTTCGCGTTCACGCCGGCCGCGACACCGCTCAGCACGCGGTCGCCCGCCGTGCCGGAGAAGTTCACGCGGGTGCCGCCCGAATCCTTGCCGACCGTGATCGCGCCGTTCGGGTCCTGTTGCTGCACAAGGCCGGCCTTGCCGTTCGCGATGTTCGTCACGTTCCCTTGCAGGTTCGAAATGTCGGTCGTGTTCTTCGATACCTGCTGGTTGGTCGCGTACAGCTGCGAGCCGTTCACCGCGTCCGTGCTGGTCGCGCCGAGTGTGCCGGCCTTCACGTTGGTGATGCGCGTGCCGCCGGCGCCGCCGAGCGTGATCGAGCCCTTCGATGCGTCGTCGTACTGCACCGCGAGCGCGCCGAGCTGGTCGAGATTCGACTGCACCGACTTCAGCTGCTTCACGTTCACCGCGTCCGTGTCGTCGGTGCCAGCCGCGACGTTCTTCAGCACGACTGCCGCGTTCGCGTTGCCGCCGACCAGCGACACCGAATTCAGCCGGTTGCCGTTGCCGTCGACGTCGTACTTGACGACGTTCTTCACGGCTTCGCCCGTCTGGTTCGACACCTGCGTGATCTGCTGCTCGAGATCGGACTTCACGCCGGACAACTGGCCGCCGTTCACCGCGTCGGTGCTGCCAGCGGCGAGGGTGCCGTCGGCGACGTGGGTCACCTTCGTCGGCGCACCGCCACGTGCCGCGCTGTACGCGCCGAGCGTCGGGTCGAACTGCAGCGCATCCTTCTGCAGCCCGGCGATTGCGTTCGTATTGCTGACGATGTTGGCTTCGGCGTTGCCGAGCCGCGTTTCGTGATTCGCGAGCGTCGTCGTGTTGCTGCCGACGCGGCCATCGAGGTTGGTGAGTGCATCGCCGACATTGTTGAACGAACCGCCGCCGAGCTTGTAGGCCGGCGCGGTGATCGAGCCATCGGAGTTTGCCGTCGCACCGCCGCCGAGCGCGGCCGCCGTGCCGTCGACCGCGCGGCGCAACTGCGCGCCGTTCACCGCGTCCGTGCTGCCGGCCGACACGCCGCCTTCCGCGACGTTGGTCACGCGCACCGGCACCCCGCCGTTGCCCGCGCCGAGCGACACCTGGCGCTTGCCCGCATCGTCGTACTTCACGGCGAGCGCGTCGAGCTGGCTCGTGCCGTCGTGGATTGCCGCGTTCAGCTGGTCGACGTTGACCGCGTCGGTGCCGTTCTGGCCGGCGGCGAGATTGCCGATGCGCTGCGGTCCGTTGCCGCCGTGGCTCGCGTCGTAGGTGCCGAGGGTCGCGTTCCATTGCAGCGCGTCCTGCCGCAACGCGGCGAGGTTGCCGGTGTTCGTCGTCACCTGGTCGCCGAGCTTCGCCACGCTGTTGCCGACGTTGGCGATCGACTGGTTCAGCGTGTCGGTCGCCTTGCCGAGCTGACCGACGTTCACCGCATCGTGCGCGGCCACGCCGTCCGCGACGTTGTGCAGCGTCGTGCCGTTCGGGCCGGCGAAGGTGACCGAGTCGAAGCCGCTCGCACCGTCGTATTTCACGTTGCGCGCATCGGCCGCCTGCAGCCCGCCGATGTTCGACGCGGCCGTGCTCAGCGATGCGTTGAGGCCCGTCACGTTGTTCTGCAGGTTCATGATGTTCGCGGCGGCCGTCGACAGCGACGTCTGCAGCGGTGCCACGCTGCCCTTCAGCTGCCCGACGTTGACTGCGTCCGTATCGGCGACGCCGGCCGCGAGACCGCCGATCGTCGTGCCGTTGGCGCCGTCGAGCGCGATCGCGGCATGCGAATTGTCGGTGTATTTGACGACGTTCTGCGTCGCCGTCACGATGCTCGTGCTGAGGCTGTTGCCGACGGTCGTCACGCGCTGGTCGACGTTCGCGATCGACGTCGACAGCGTATTGCCGACCGAGGTCACGCGGGCGTCGACGTTGGCGATGCCGGTGCTGAGCGTGCCGTTGACGTTCTTCAACTGCTGGACGTTGACGGCATCCGTATCGGCCGCGCCGGCCGCGACGTTCCTGATCTGGCGCTCGTGGCCGAGCGAGCCGAACGAAACGGCGCCGCCGACCGGTGCCGCCGTGCCGCCGAACACGGGCGTGCCGCCGTTGTTCGCGCCGACGCTGCCCGAGCCGAGCGCGACCTGATTGTTGTCGTTGGTCTGCGCGCCGGCGCCGATCGCGACGGACTGCGTGCCGCCGGCACGCGTCTGCGTCGCCGCGTCGTACGATGCGCCGTTCGACACGCCGTCGCTCGTGGTCGGATTCGCACCGCCGATCGCAATCGAGCGATCGCCGCTCGCCAGCGCCGAGTGACCGAGCGCGATCGAACTCGTGCCGTGTGCATCCGCGACGTTGCCGAGCGCCATCGAGAAATCGCCGATCGCGGCCGACTGGCGGCCCATCGCGAGTGCCGTATTGCCCTGCGCGAGCGCAACCGTGCCGATCGCCGTCGACGAGTTCGCGAGCGCCTGCGCGCCGACGCCGATCGCGATCCCGCCGCCGGTGCTGCCGCCGCTCTGGCTGCCCGCGTTCGACTGGTCGCCGATCGCGATTCCGCTGGAACTGGCCTTCGCATTCGTCCCCAACGTGACGTTATTGGTGCTGGTCGCGACGAACGTGCCGCTCTTCGTCGGAACGCACGCGGGGTTCGTCCCGTCGATGCACTGCCCGTTCAGCGCGTTGTCCGGGTTGCCGCGATCGACGAAGTTGTCGGCATGTGCGGCCCCCGCGACCAGTACACCTGCGCTTGCGAACATGGCGGCGACGAGCGCCGAAATCTGGTTCCTCTGCATTTTCCTGCTCCGTTTCTGTGGCTTCTGGTTTGAATTTGGACTGCTTAGGTTTATTCACCGCTTCAACTTCAACTTCGAATTCCGTACGCGATACGCTGTCTGCCTGGCCCGCATCGGCATGCAGGCGGTCGATTCTTCATATCGACAAGGCGTGCGCTCGCCTGGGCGCGTCGCTCCATCGACGGTCCGTTCCGTTTACTCGATCAACAACATAAGGAATACGAAATGACTGTCATGGACGAGTTCGCCCCGGCTGATTCTCGCGAGTCAACCTGCTGTCATTGCCATTCCGAATTGAATGTCGCGCGACGCGCGACCCAGCCCGTCTCTTTTATTTCATTGACTGCATGCGAACGAATTGCCGCGTGATCGCGCTCTCGTCGACGCGCACATCAATTGATGCGCCGATCGCCAGTCCCGCAACGTCCGCCTTGGTTTTCCGGATGTCCAACCCGTCGAATCCATCCGTCATCCAAAGTTCGAACGGATTATGAGACAAGCCCAAAAATTAGAGAAGGCGGCATTCTTTATAGATTGCAAAATTCAATGTTTTCAATTAGTTACTTGAAACCAGCCCATCGCGCAAACGATTTCGTATTGCCACACTTAATAAAAATGTTTTCCCGGAAGGATAAATACTTTGCTGGAGCGCATGGGAATTAAAGGCAGCCAATCGAAAATGTGTAAAAACCAAAAGTGAGATTCAATGCCAGCCCCGGCGCGCATCCCGATAATAGAGACGGCCGCTCTAGCGAGAATCGAAATATCCCCCTACAATTCGGCTCGCATCGATTCCGGCAGCGGTAATCATCCGCCCCGTTATCGGCTCGGCGATCAAAAGAAACAACGCCGGGTCATGCGCCGACAGGCTGCCTGCCGTGCAGTCGGGCGAAGTCCGTCAGTCGATGCAAGCGTGCCACGCGTGTTCGTGAAGCCATGTCGCGGCTTCCGACGATTTTCCCGAACCGGAATCGATCGCGCGCAGGAACGCTGCCCGCAGCCCTTCCTGAACAGGTCCACGATGTCGCCATCGATCGACGCATTGAACAATGCCCATATCCTGATCGTCGACGATCAGCCCGAGCAGCTTCGTTTGCTGATCGACATCCTGCGCAGCACCGGATGCCGGATCAGCATCGCATTCGACGGTGTGCAGGCCTGCCAGCGCGCGCAGGCGCTCGTGCCCGATCTGGTCCTGATGGACGTCCGGATGCCGCGCATGGACGGTTTCACCGCGTGCCGGCGGCTTGCGGCCAATCCACTGACGAGCGCGATCCCCGTCATTTTCCTGACGGTCGCCGGCGACTTGCACGAGCGCGTCGAAGGGCTCGAAATCGGCGGCGTCGATTATGTGGTGAAGCCGTTCGAGCCGGCCGAAGTCCTCGCGCGAATCCGCGTGCAGCTCGCGCGGACGAAACGGCCATTGCCGATCGATGCGCCGGCCGCACACGATCCGTTCGCGGCCGGCAAGGACGACGACATCATCGTGCGCGCGGCCATGCGCCATCTGTCGCGCACGCTGACCGACCCGCCGACGGTCGAGGCGCTGGCGCGCGCGGTCGGCACGCACGAGAAGCGGCTGTCGCGCGCGTTTCGCGACAACCTGGGCCAGACGGTATTCGAATATCTGCGGCACGAGCGGCTGCGGATCGCGCGGGATCTGCTCGATACGACGTCGCTCAGCATGGCGAGCATCGCGAAGGAGATCGGCTTTTCCACGGCGGCGAATTTCGCCACCGCGTTCCGCGAACGGTTCGGCCTCACGCCGACCGAATGGCGGCGACAGCGCCAGGCGGCCGGCCATGATGCGACCCGGGAACCGCGGCGCGACGCGTAGTCGCGCCCGGCATGGCAGCCGCGGCTACCAGTTGTATTTCGCGCTCGCCAGCACCGTCCGCTCGTTGCCGAACACGCACACCGCGTACGACTGGCAGCCGCTGACGTAGCGCCGGTCGAACAGGTTCGCGACGTTCAGCGCGAACCGCCAGTGACGCAGTTCGTAGTGCATCGCAAGGTCATACAGCGTGGTGCTCGGCACCGTCAGCGAATTGTCCGGCGCGCCGGCCAACGCACTCTGGTAGCGCACGCCGGCGCCGATCCCGAGGCCCGACAACGCGCCGGCATGCCAGGTCCAGTCCGCCCACAGCGACGCCATCTGCCGCGGCAGCGGCACGGCCACCGGCCAGTGGTTCAGCGAAACATCGTTCGCCTGCACGTTCTTCACGTCCTGATAGACATATGACGCGACGACCGACAGCTCGCGCGTCACCTTCCCGACCGCACTCAGTTCGATACCGCGCGAACGCACCTTGCCGGTCTGCACGGACGACGTGCCGGTGGGATCGAGATTCGGCGGCGTCGGCGTGACCACGTTGGTCTGGTCGATCCGGTACATGGCTGCGGTGAGCATCAGGTTCCGGCCCGGCGGCTGCCAGCGCAAGCCGGCCTCGACCTGCTCGCCGCGCGTCGGTTTCGGCAAGCCGCCGCCGTGGATGCGCGCACCGATCACCGGATCGAACGACGTCGAGTAGCTGACGTAGGGCGACAGCCCGGCGTCGCCCTGATACGCGAGCCCGACGCGCCCGGAAAACGCGCTGACCTCCTGCTGCGTGCCGATGCCGGCCGCGCGATCGTCGAGGTGCGCGTTCACGCGATCCTCGCGGCCGCCCAGCGTCAGCGTCCAGCGGTTCCAGCGGATCTGGTCCTGTGCGTACGCGCCGAGCGAATTCATCGCCGTGTACTGGTCGATATGCCCGAGCGACGTCGGCCCGGAAAAGATCGCGGCCGTCACCGGCCGATACACCGGGTGGTACAGGTCGAGCGGCGGCGCGAACGCGAGCCACACGCTGTTGGTCGTCGTCTGCCGGTCGAACTGCACGCCGAACAGCAGCGTGTGTTCGAGCGGGCCGGTGGCGAAGCGCGCCTGTGCGCGGTTGTCGATGTCGAGCCGGCTGTAGTTCAACTGGAACAGCCCCGCGGTGCGCAGCATGTTCGTCGTACTGCCGGGCATGAGGCCGTTGCCGAACACCGTCGCGTCGTCGAGCGACAGGCGCGACCAGCGCACGTCCTGGTGCAGCGTCCAGATCGAATTCACGCGATGCTCGAGCGCATAGCCGAGCGACCATTGCTTCTTGCGGTAGTCGTTGAACGACGGGTCGCCCATGTAGATGTCCTGCGACAGCGGCCCGTTCGGATTCGGCAACACCGTGCCCGACGCAGGCAGGAAGTTCGACGAAATGTCGCCGTGATCCTGCAGGAACGACGCGGACACCGTCAGCGACGTGTCGGCCGTCGGTCGCCAGCGGAACGACGGCGCGACCGCGACGCGCCGATCGGCGTGCGGGCCGGTCCACGCATTGCCGTCGCGCGCGACGCCGACGAAGCGATACGCAACCTTGCCGTCCGGATCGAGCGTGTCGCCGACGTCGAGCATGGTCTGCTTGCGCGCGTCGTTGCCGATCTGCACGCCGGCTTCGCGGATGCGCTCGCCGTCGGCGAGTTTCGTGTGCGCGTCGACGATCGCGCCCGGCTCGCCCGCGCCGTACAGCACCGACGTCGGCCCGCGCAGCACGGCGATCGAGTCGATCGTGTCAGGATCGACGCGCCAGTTCGCGATGATCGCCGCGTTCGGCGCCGGCACGCCGTCGACGTACAGCGTCGGCGTGAAGCCGCGCAGCGCCGCATACCAGTCGGTGCGGCTGTCGGCGCCGAACGTCGCGAAGCCCGGCACGTAGCGCAACACCTGGTTCAGGTCGGTCGCGCCGGTCATCTCGATCTGTTGCGCGGTCACGAGGTTGGTCGTCTGCGGGATTTCGGCGACCGGCGTGTCGGTCCTGGTCGCCGTCGCGGTGCGCAGTCCGACCAGCCCGACGGAAGCGCGGCCGGCCGGCGCCCGCACGTCGATCTTCGGCAACATCGTTGCCGCGTCGGCCGGCGGCGGCGCGGCCGCCTCTTCGTTCGGCGCCTGCGCGCGCACACCGCTCGCGGCCGCCATGCACAACGCTCCCCCGGCCGCGAGCGCGATTGCGCGCCGCACCGAACCTGTGTCCGTTCCCATCGTCTCGATACTCTCCGTCGTGTCGTTCGCGGCCCGGTCGCCCAGGCGTGCTTCATTGCCGGGCCTGGCGCGCTGTCGCGCACGAGCCGGTGCGCGTCGGTTGATTGCGTTGGTTGATTGCGTCGTTTTCGAGCGCCTGAAGGATATCGGCCGAACGCTGCGGGGTCTTTAAGAGAATGCGCGTCGGTGCGATCCGGGCATCGCAGGCGCGGGATCGTTCACCGCGAGCGCGGCAAGCGTGCCGCCGATGCGCGTGGTGCAAACCGATCGCCCCTTCGTGCCATCCTGCTCGCCATCGTGCTGTTCTCCGGACTTCCTGTACGTCGAGCGATACAAAAACGCCCGCCCTCGTCATCTGTTGTATGACAACAATATGAAAAGACGGGCGCACATCGATCGGCACACCTGACCAGTCCTCCGCTCGCGTGCCGGCAGCGATCATAGCGTGCAAATGTATCAATCGCCATTTTTTTTGGTTCCATTAGCATGTTAATCAACCGGATCGCAACAATAAGCAGCCGGAAAATTCGCCATCGACACGCAAATTCGTGATCCTGAGCGCCATCCATTCCGTTACAATCCGCATCGTCATGCGATGACCGATTTCATTGGGCGCCCTTCCGTCGCCGCCCGACATCGCTTGCCGCCGGTGAGTCTCGCCAAGGAACGAACGCAACATGCACGACACGCATCTCCTGCTTGAATCGGGCGCGCGACTGTCCCGCCGCACCTTCCTTTACAGCGTCGGCGCGCTCGCGCTGTCGGCATGCGGCGGCGCCGGCGCAAGCGAGAACGCGACCGCGGCCGGCAACCGCGCACTCGCGCGCGTGGCGACGGGCACGGCCGCCGTCACGACCCGCACCGCATTCGCGCATCCGGGATTGCTGCACACGCAAGCCGATTTCGACCGGATCGCGCAGAAGGTCGCGGCCGCCGCGTCGCCGTGGCGCGCCGGCTGGAACACGCTGATCGCGAACGGTCATGCACAGCTGTCGTGGTCGCCGCGCCCGCAGGCCGTCGTCACGCGCGGCGGCACGGGCGCGCAAAACTATCCGGTGCTGTACAAGGACATCGCGGCGGCGTATGCGTGCGCGCTGCGCTGGAAGATCTCGGGCAACACCGCGTATGCGGACAAGGCCGTGCAGATCATGAACGCGTGGTCGTCGACGCTGCGCAACCTCGCCGGCGACTCGAACGTCGACCTGGCCGCCGGCATCTACGGCTACGAATTCGCGAACGCCGGCGAAATCATGCGCACCTATCCGGGCTGGGCCGCGGCCGACTTCGCCGCGTTCCGCGCGATGATGGCCGACAGGTTCTACCCGATCAACGCCGATTTCCTGAATCGCCACAACAACACGGACATTACGCACTACTGGGCGAACTGGGATCTGTGCAATCTCGCGTCGATGATGGCGATCGGCGTGCTGTGCGACGACCACGCGAAGTTCGACGAAGCCGTCAACTATTTCATCGACGGTGCCGGCAACGGCGCGATCGCGCAGGCCGTCTATTACCTGCATCCCGGCCACCTGGGCCAATGGCAGGAATCGGGCCGCGACCAGGGGCACAACACGCTCGGCATCGCGCTCGGCGGCGCGATCTGCGAAATGGCGTGGAACCAGGGCATCGACCTGTACGGCCACGACAACAACCGCTTCCTCGCGGGCGCCGAATACGTGGCAAAGGCGAACCTCGTGCAGCCGGACCGCACGTTTCTTCCGGTGCCGTATGTGCCGTACGCGAACGTCAACGTGACGCAAGCGCACTTCTCGAGCGCCAGCCAGGGGACGATCCGACCGTGCTGGGCGCTCGTCTACAACCACTACGTGAACCGCAAGGGGCTGGCCGCACCGTGGTCCGAGAAATTCGCCCGCGCGATCCAGCCCGAAGGCGGCGGCGGCAACTACGGCGAAGCGAGCGGCGGCTACGACCAGCTCGGTTACGGCACGCTGACCTGCACGCGCGATCCCGTTGCATCGGCCACCGCGCCGAGCGGCCTGACCGCATGGCCGGCCGCGGGACGGGTCGTGCTGTCATGGTGGGGGGTCGCGAACGCGGCGAGCTACGACGTGAAGCGCGCCGCCACCGCGGGCGGCCCGTATACGACCGTCGCGACCGGCATCGTCGATCCGTTGACGTATACCGACAGCCCGGCCGCGGGCGTCTGGTACTACGTGGTCAGCGCGCGGACTGCCTCGGGAGAATCCGCGCACTCGGCCGAAGTCGCCGCAACGACGGCACTGCAATTGCATACGCTGCTGTCGTTCGACGAAACGAGCGGCACGGTCGCCGCGGATGCAAGCCGCAACGGTCATACGGGCACGCTCGTCGGCGGTGTTTCGCGCGTGGCGGGCGAAGTCGGCAACGCTGTGTCGCTCGACGGCACCAGCGGTTACGTCGCGTTGCCGAACGACATCGTCGCCGACGTGTCGGATGTCACGATCGCGGCGTGGGTCAACTGGCGCGGCGGCCAGACGTGGGCGCGCCTCTTCGACTTCGGGTCGGGCACCGGGCGCTACCTGTTCGTCACGCCGAAGAGCCCGCGCGGCACGATGCGCTTCGCGATCACGACCAACGGCGGACATGGCGAGCGCGCGATCGACGGCAACGCGGCACTGCCGGCGGGACAATGGGCGCACGTCGCGCTCACGCTGGCGGCCGAGACCGCGACGCTCTATCTGAACGGCAGCGCGATCGGCTCGGCGAACGACGTCGTCTTCGCGCCCTGGCGCATCGGGAAAACCGCGCAGAACTGGATCGGACGCTCGCAGTATCCGGGCGATCCGTTCTTCAACGGCATGATCGACGACTTCCGCGTCTATCGTGGTGCGATGTCGGCCGAACAGGTAAAGGCGCTCGCGCAGCGCGCGTGATGCTGGCCGCTGCCGGCCGCACGGCCGGCGCCTACACCATCGCCTGACTGATCAAGCCGTACAGCCCGCATGCCGGATCGGACCCGCGGCCGTGCGCCGCGGCAGGCGCGTTGCGCACCATCTTCGAGCAGGTGTCGACGCGTTTCAAACCCTGCGCGTCGAGCCAGTCGGGCAAGCTCGTGCCCGACGGCACGTCGATGCGGACGAATTCGTTCTCGCGTCCATGCAGCCAATGCGCGACCAGCGCCTTCGCCTGCACGTCGCCGCTCGAACGTGGTGCGACGACCGGCCCGATCACGTAGCCGCGACCGAAGCGGCGCAGTACCGAAAATCCGGCGACCTCGCCGTCGCGTTCGAGCACGACGCTTTCTCCGCGCGTCAGCAACGCCGTCAGAAGCGCGTCGCGCTCGAGGCCGGACGCACGCGTGTCCAGCTCGACGAAGCGGCCCAGATCGTCACGCGTGCCGGCCCGCAGCCGCTCGCCATCGGGCAGCGCCACCGCGGCCGGCCGGCCGACGTTCCCTTGATATTGATCCAGCGAGCCGCACACGTTGAAACCGAGCTTCTCGTAGAGCGGTTGGCCGGCCGGCGTCGCATGCAGGAACGTGATGCGCGGCCCCAGCTCCTCCAGCAGCGCTTCCATCAGCGCACGACCGATCCCTCGGCCCTGATGCTCGGACGACACGATCACGTGTCCGATGGCCGCACCGTCCGCACCGTACTTCCAGCACATCGCCGTACCGATCACCACGCCGTGTTCCTCGGCCGCGAACGCGATCGACGTGTCCGCGGAAAACTGCCAGTCCTGCGCCCGGAACGGCCAGCGCAGCGCCATCGACAGCGCATGGGCCGCGGGGACATCGGCCGCGGTGAACCGTCGATAGTGAAGCCCCGCCGCGGAGCCGGAAGCGTTCGTCACGTGTTCATTTTTCATCGAGTCGTCCTTCGAAATGGCGCTGTTTCGGTGCCCGCCACGCAAGCGCACAGTGCCCACTATAGGAAGGAAATATTTTCCCGTGCATAACGGTCGGTAAACCGACCATTAACGGCAATTAAACGCGGACGGCGCGCGCGTTCACGCGCGTCGCGCGAAATATCGTTGTGCGAGCGCGACCCAATACCGAACGCCGTCCGGAATGATGTCGTCATTGAAATCGTATTTCGGGTGATGCAGCGCCGGCGCGGCCGTTCCGGCCGGCGCATTGCCGATCAGCACGTACGCGCCCGGGCGCTCCTCCAGCATGAAGCCGAAGTCTTCGGACGTCATGTTCGGCGGCACGTCGCGGTGCACGTGTTCGTCGCCGAACGTCTCGCGCATCACCGCTTCGCAGAGTGCCGTCTCGGCCGGCGTGTTGACCGTCGCTGGGTAGTACTGAAAAAATTCGACGTCGACGTGCGCGCCATAGGCGTGCGCCAGCCCCTCGCATGCGAGCCGGACGTCGTGCTGCAGTTTCTGTTGCAACGCGGACGACAGCGTGCGGATCGTCCCGCGCAGCTCGGCCGTGTCCGGAATGACGTTGTCCGTCGTGCCCGCATGGAACATGCAGACGGAAATGACGGCGGGATCGACGGGATCCTTGTGCCGCGCGGCGATGGTCTGGCACTGCAGGACCATCGAACAGGCGAGCGGGACGGGATCGATGCCCAGATGCGGCTGCGCCGCGTGCGCGCCCTTGCCGGTCACGGTGATCCTGAACCGCGAGCCGGCGGCCATGATCGGGCCGGTGCGCAACCCGAAATGGCCGGCCGGCAGGCCGGGCCAGTTGTGCATGCCGAACACGGCTTCCGCCGGGAATTGCTCGAACAGCCCGTCGTCGATCATCTTGCGTGCGCCCGCGCCGCCCTCTTCGCCAGGCTGAAACACGAAATGCACGGTGCCCGGCAGCTGCGGCAATGCCTTCAGGATGCGCGCGGCGCCAAGCAACATGACGGTGTGGCCGTCGTGCCCGCACGCGTGCATGATCCCGTGCGAGCACGATGCGTGCGCGAAGTCGTTCGATTCGTGGATCGGCAACGCATCCAGATCGGCCCGCAGCACGATCGCCCGGCCCGGATCCGCACCGGGCAGGCTCGCGACGACGCCCGTGCCGCCCAGCCCGCGCGACACCGCATAGCCGAGCGTGTCGAGCTCGCGCGCGACGACGTCGGCGGTCCGGTGTTCCTCGAACCGCAACTCGGGATGCGCGTGCAGGTCGCGCCGCAATGCCGCCCAGTGCGCGTGATGCGCGCTCAACGATGCTTCGGGGATGACGGGGTTTTCCAATTCGGGCACCTTCGGGAAATGAACCGCTTCGATTCCGTACCGCCGCCGCGTTCGCACGCAGCGGCTGCTTCAGTCGTAAAAACCGAGGATCGACTTGATTTCCATATACTCCTCCATCCCTTCGATCCCGTACTCGCGGCCATTGCCCGACTGCTTGTAGCCGCCGAACGGCGCCTGCGGATCCCATGCCGGATAGTTCAGGTGCACCTGCCCCGAGCGGATGCGCGCGGCCACCGTTCGTGCGTGTTCCCGGTCGGTGCCCTGCACATGCGCGCCGAGCCCGTAGACCGTGTCGTTCGCGATCCCGACGGCTTCATCAACGGTGTCGTAAGGCAGGATCGCGAGGACCGGGCCGAAGATCTCCTGCTGCGCGATCGTCATGTCGGTGCGGACGTCGGAAAAAATCGTCGGCCGCGCATAAAAGCCGCGGTCGCATCCCGAGGGCCGCCCGGGACCGCCGGCGATCAGCTTCGCGCGTTCGTCGATACCCGCGTCGATCATCTGCGCGACGCGACCGAATTGCGCGCGGTTGGCCAGCGGGCCATGCGTCGTCGCGTCGTCGAACGGATCGCCTACGACGAGCCGCCGCGCCGCCGCGACGGCCAGTTCCTCCACCTCGCCGAGCAGGTCGCGCGGCACGATCATGCGGGTCGGTGCGCTGCACGATTGCCCCATGTTGCGGAACGCGGCGGCCACGCCCGGCGCGATGGCCCGCTGCAGGTCCGCGTCCGGCAACACGAGGTTCGGCGACTTGCCGCCCAGCTCCTGCGCGACGCGCTTGACGGTCGGGGCCGCGGCCTGCGCAACCAGCACGCCGGCACGCGTCGATCCCGTGATCGACACCATGTCGACCTGCGGGTGAGAGGAAAGCGCGGCACCCACCTCCGCCCCGCTGCCGCTCACCAGGTTGAATACGCCGGCGGGCACGCCCGCATCGGCGATCACTTCGGCAAACAGCAGCGCGCTGAGCGGCGACAGCTCGCTGGGCTTCAGCACCACCGTGCAGCCTGCCGCGAGCGCCGGACCGACCTTCGCGGTGATCTGATAGATCGGCCAGTTCCACGGCGTGATCAGTGCGCACACGCCGATCGGCTCGCGCACGACCGCGGTCGTCCCGCGCCGCGTGACGAACGGGTAGCGGGCCAGGTTGTCGCGCGCGACGCGGAGATGTTCGGCCGCGAGCGGCACATGCGCGGTGCGTGCGTAGCTGATCGGCGCGCCCATTTCCAGTGCCAGCGCCGTGGCGAACCGTTCGGCGCGCGCCAGCATCAACGCATGCACGCGGTCGAGCAGCGCGGCGCGGTGCTGCGGCGAGGTCGCGGCCCAGCCTTCGAACGCGTGGCGCGCGGCCTGCACCGCGCGGTCGGCGTCGCGCGCGTTGCCGAGCGGGATCTCGCACAGCGTGTCTTCAGTGGACGGGCAGACGACCGCGAACCGGTCGCCGCCGTCGGGCAAAACCCAATCGCCGTCGATGAAGAAGCGATCGAGCCTGCCGGCTTCCATCAGGTGACGAACCGGTGAGTCGACGGGTGAATTCATGTGAGGGTGTCCTTGAGTCGATACCATGCGCCGACGAACGGCAAGAACCACGGCTTGCCGAAGTGGCCGGGAATCGCCGGCCAGTCGAAGCTTGTCCACGGGTTGAGATCGGCGCGGCCGTCCATGATCTCCGCCATCAGCGTGCCCATCAGCGTCGCCATGTGCGTGCCGTGGCCGCTATAGCCCATCGAGTAATACACGCCGTCGCGCTGGCCCGCGCGCGGCAGGCGGTTGGCCGTCATGTCGACCATCCCGCCCCAGCAATAGTCGATGCGCACGCCGGCCAGTTCGGGAAACACGGCGGCCATCTGCTGTCGCAGGATCAGCCCGCTCCTTTCGTCCGAACGCGGGTTCGACGTGGCGAAACGCGCGCGCCCGCCGAACAGCATCCGGTTGTCGGGCGTGACGCGAAAGAAATTGACGAAGTTCTTGGTGTCGGTGACCATCCGGCGGGTCGGCAGCAACCGGTCGAGCAGTGCGCGCGGCAACGGCTCGGTGACGATGATGAACGCGCCGACCGGCACGATCCTGCGCCGGATCCAGCCGAACGGCCCGACCTGCGAGATGCCGCTTGCAAGCAGCACCTGGCGCGTGCGGATCTCGCCGAGCGGCGTGCGCACCGCGTAGGCGCCGCCCGCCTGCCTCGTCAGGCCGACAACCGGCGCATGCTCGAGAATCTGCGCGCCGCGCGCTTGCGCGGCGTTCGCCAGCCCGCGCACATAGCGGCCGACATGCATCCCCGCGCTCTTCTCGAAGATCAGCCCGCCGTGATAGCGGTTCGACCCGATCTCGTCGCGCAGTTCCGCCTTCGTCACCACGCGCGTGTGGGGGTCCACGCTCGCCGCGAGCAGCGCCTGGCTTCGCACGAGCTTGTCGAAGTGCTCGGCTTTCGCCGCGAGCTTGAGCTTGCCGTGCCGCACGAAATCGCAATCGATCGACTCCTCCCTGACGAGCCGCTCGACCGTGTCGACACCCGCGTCGAACGCGAGATATAGCCGGTTCGCCAGTTCCGTGCCGATGCGCCGCGACAGGAACGCGTAATCCTGCGCGAAGCCGTTGTTGCACATGCCGCCGTTGCGTCCGGACGCCGCCTGCCCGACGGTGCCCGCTTCGCAGACGACAACCCGTGCGCCCTTCTTCGCCAGCGCCAGTGCGGCCGCCGAACCGGTGATGCCGCCGCCCACCACCACCACGTCGCAGCTTCCGTCGGGCGGCTGCGGCGAGCGGCTCACGAACGGCTCGGAGGTGTCGAGCCAGTAGGAATCGAAACGCATCAGCACTCCAGTGTCCGCAGCACCAGGCTGCAACGCGCGGCGAGCCTTCACCACGCCGGTCCGGCCGCGCGCACGCAACCCGGATCGAAACGCATCATCGCGAGGCCGCCACGGCCGTGCGCGTAACGGCCGCTTCCTAGAAATCGGCGACCTTGCCCCAGGCGGAATCGGCGAACCGGCTCGGCCGATACGGCAGCGGGTCCACGAACGGTTGCGCACCCGTGGCGAGATCCGCGATCAGGTGGCCGGCGCCGGGGCCAATCCCGAAGCCGTGCCCGGAAAAACCCGCGGCCAGGATCAATCCGGGCACGCCGGGCACTTCGCCGATACCCGGCACGCCGTCCGGCGTGCTGTCGACGAACCCGGCCCAGGCGTGCGTGATCGTCGCTTCGCGAAGCTCGGGCAGCAGTTCGACCGCACGGCGGTAGGTCTCGGCGACCGTCGGCATGTCGGGCTTCGGATCCAGGATCCGGACGGCTTCCATCGGCGTCGGCGCATCGAGCCGCCAGCGCTTCAGCGTTTCATGACCGCCGCGCACTCCTTCGAAGCCGCCCGGCAACAGATTGCGCCAGCGCTTCGCGAACATCGGCACGAACTGCGGCGCGAAGCGCAGGAACTGCGGCGTCACGTCGACGCGCGCGCGGCCGCTGATGGCGAGCGCATAGCGCCCGTCGCTGCGGCGCGTGACCGACACGCCCGACGTATACAGCGCATCGGGCAGCGGCTGCGCGATGGGCGACACGCTCAGGATCGACTGGCGAATCGACGCTTGCGGAAAACGAATGCCGAGCTGGCGGCAGAACGACGACGCCCAGGCGCCGCCCGCGAGCACGACCGTCCGGGTCTTGATGACGCCGGCCTCGGTGACGACACCGGCGACGCGGCCGCCCTCCCGTTCGATCCCGCGCGCCGCGCAGTGCTGGTGCACGCTGCCGCCCAGCTTCATCAACGCGGCGGCCACGGCCGGCGCGGCCTTGCCCGGATCGGCCGTGCCGTCGGTCGGCGAGAATACGCCGCCTTTCCATGGCCGCCCCGTCACATGCCCGCGCTCGCTGGCCTGCTTGCTGTCGAGCATGTAGGTCGTGACGCCCGCGGTTTTCGCGAAGTCGCCCCAGCTGGCCCAGCGGGACAGCTCGTCTTCGTCATTGCTCAGATACAGCAGCCCGCAGCGATGAAAGCCCGTGTCCTCGCCGGATTCGGCGGCGAAGCGTTCCCACAGATCGATGCTCTTGCTGGCCATCGGCAGCTCGCGCGCGTCGCGGTTCTGCTGCCGGCACCAGCCCCAGTTGCGGCTCGACTGCTCGGCGCCGATGCAGCCCTTCTCGACCAGCGCGACCGTCACTCCGCGCCGGGCGAGGTAGTACGCGGTAAAGACGCCGATGATGCCGCCGCCGATCACGACGACGTCGGCCGACGCCGGCAGCGTGGGCGAAGTTTCTATTTGGCGCAGCGGAGGGGACATGGTCAGTCTCGTTCGGTTGATGCGTGGACGTTTTGCACGACGTAGAACTTCGCCACGCGCTCGCTGCTTTCCCACCCGATCGATGCGCCGCGCGGCACGAACAGCGCGTCGCCGGCGCCGAGCGACAGCACGCTGCCGTCGGGCGCGGCGAACCGCACGCTGCCGGCCAGCAGCAGCATGAACTCGTTCACGCGATGCGGGCGAACGATCCGGTGATAGGGCGTCGAATCCCACGTGCCGGCGCAGTACCCGGCGCCGTCGTCGATGAACACGTTGTCGCTGCGGCATTGCGGTGCCGGCCCGAGCAGCACCTCCGCGGGCAGCGACGCCGATGGCTTGAAGTCGGCGTCGGCCCGCAGCGCAAAGAGGCCGCGCTTCGTCGGTTGCGCGCACGCGGCCGTGCAGAACATGAGCAGCACGTGCGCTTCCGCGCCGATGCGCAGCGCCGTGCCGCCGCCGATGACGGCGCCCTCCCCCGGCCCCAGCACCAACGGGGCGGCGCCGGACGCTTCGAGCGTCAGTTCGCCTTCGATGACGACGAGGGTTTCAAGGTGCGGATAACTCGGGACGTCGAGCTCGCCCGTGAAGCGGATACGCCCGGCGGCCATCGCGTCGGGCCCTTCCCACGCAATCTCCCGATGTCGCGCGAAAGGATCGCGCTCGCCGAACGCCTGCTGGCGGAACGCGGTCGATGAAGGTGTGCCGTCGGCACGATGCAACACGAAAACTGCGGTCATTTCTGCTCCTGCCAGTGCGCGACGAGGTTGTCGGGAACCTGTCGCGCGGTATCGGAAATCGTCGTTCACGGACGTTCGATCCAAAAACCCGTTAGGACAATTGAACGGTGCGACACCCTGCGCCGCCCGTGAATCCCGCCCATTGTCGCGGGCGTCCATCCATTCCTGCCATTGTGCCGGGCCACCCCTTTCCGCTGATTAACCTTTCGAAAAGCATGCGTTAAGCGGCGGATAACGGTCGCGCCGCAGGCCGGCCGCCCGCGCCGCGCCTACGCGATGTGACACGACGCTTCGCCGCGTCCGGCGCGCGCACGCACCGGCGACGTTCGCGTCGTCACGCCCGCCGGACGCGCGACCACGTAATCGCGCGGCGTGATCCCGAGCACCCGGCGAAAATGCCGGCACAGGTGGCTCTGATCGAAGAAGCCGACCTCGGTCGCGACGACCGACGGCGCGAGCCCGGCGCACAACAGGTCCTGTGCCCGCCGCACCCGGACCAGGCACAGATACCGGTGCGGCGACAATCCGACTTCGCTGCGAAAGCGCGCGGTGAACCTCGACACGCTCAACCCGGCCACTGCCGCGAGCGTGTCGAGGTTCAGCGGCTGTGCGAACGACGCATCGATCGTGCGCAGCACGTCGCCGATCGCCGTCGACACGGGCCGCGCGACACGCGCCGCGCGAGGTGCCGCGGCTTCGGCGGGATCGTGGAACAGGGTGGCCATGCTGTCCGTCCTCATGCAGTCGCCTTGACGGCCGCAGCGCGCGCGGCGCACCGCGCGACCGGGCGCGGCCCGGCCGGCTGCGCCATCGTGGCGCCGGCGGCGAGCGGGGAAATGCAGCGTACGATCATGTCGAATCCTCCGGGGGCAGCCGCTTCAGTGCAGGAAATCCTGCATCCGGTAATACGCGCCGACGAACGGCAGGAACCACGCGTGCCCGAAATGGCCGGGGATCGCCGGCCAGTCGAGCTCGCGCCACGGATTCGACGCGGCCGCGCCGTACAGCACGTCGGCCATCACGCGGCCCATGTGCACCGACATCTGCACGCCGTGGCCGCTGTAGCCCATCGAGTAATAGAGCCCGTCGTGCTGGCCCGCGCGCGGCAGCCGGTCGGCGGTGATGTCGACCAGCCCGCCCCAGCAGTAGTCGAGCCGCACGTTGGCCAGCTCCGGGAAATAGCCGGCCATGCCGGCGCGCAGGATGTCGCCGCTTTTCGCGTCGGAGCGCGGGCTCGACATCGCGAAGCGCGCGCGGCCGCCGAACAGCAGCCGGTTGTCGGGCGTCACGCGGAAGTAGTTGCCGATCTGGCGCGACGTCACGTATGCGCGGCGATGCGGGAACAGCCGGTTCAGCTGTGCGTCGGGCAGCGGCTCGGTGACGACGATGAAGCTGCCGACCGGCGCGATGCGCCGCCGGAACCACGCGAACGGCCCGTGTTGCGAGGCGCCGGTCGCGACCAGCACGCGATCGGCGACGATCGTGCCGCGCGTGCTGGTGATCGTGTGGCGCTCGCCGTCGAGCCGCTCGAGCTGCGTGACGGCCGCGTGCTCGTAGAGGCGCGCGCCGGCACGCACGGCCGCCTGCGCGAGGCCGACGCCGAACTTGCCCATGTGCATCTGCGCGCCATTGCGCTGCAGCAGCCCGCCATGGAAACCGTCGGAAGCAACCTCATCGCGGATCCGCGACGGCTCGATCAGTTCGATATCGGGATCGACGTCGCGCCGCAACGCGTCGAAGGTCTTTTCGAGCCCCGCGAAATGCTGCGGCTTCGCGGCGAGCTTCAGCTTGCCCGCACGCCGGAAATCGCAGTCGATCGCGTGTTCGGCCACGATCGTCTCGACGCTCTTCACCGCGCTTGCGTAGGCGCGATAGAACTGCTTCGCGGGTTCGGCACCGATCCGGGCAGCGAGCGACGCGTAGTCCTGCGCGACGCCGGTGTTGCACTGGCCGCCGTTGCGGCCGGACGCCTCGCCCGCGATCTGCGCGGCTTCGAGCACGACCACCGACACGCCGCGCCGTGCGAGCGCGAGCGCCGCCGACAAGCCGGTGAAACCGCCGCCGATCACGACCACGTCGGCACGTCCTTCGACGGGGCCCTCGCAGCCCCCGCGAAACGCGGGGCGGGTATCCAGCCAGTACGATTCCAGTTTCATCGGATTGTTCTCGAGCATTCCCGCGACGACGATCGGCGACCGTCCAATGAGAATCATTTAACCATCGGCAAAAAGCGCAGTTGCCGCGTATTCGCGCGCGGCACGCGCACAATTTGCCGTTTTTCAGGACCGCCGCAGCACACTATGCGCACGGTCGTGCGCCGCCGCACGCGCGCACGGCGTACGAACGACGGCGCGCCCTACAACCGCACCGGCTGCACCGGCGTGCCGCCCGCCGCCACCGGCTCCGCCTGGAAGCGCGCGAGGTCCTCCTCGCTGCGATGGCACAGCACCTGCGCGCCGTTCTCGAGCGTGCGCAGCAGCGGCGCCGTCCGGTTGCACACGCCGTCCACCCGCATCGCGCAGCGCGACAGGAACGGACACAGCTCGGCATCGTCCGCGCTCGCGCCGATCGGCACCAGCGGCCGGTGGCAGCGCTCGGCCGCGGCGTCGAGCCAGCCCGCGCGCAACTCCGGCGCGGACGACACGAGCAGGTGCGAATACGGGTGGTAAGGCGGCGCGCACAGCGCATCGCGGCTGCCGGTTTCGACGCGGCGTCCCGCATACAGCACGACGATGTCGTCGCTGATCGCGCGCACCTTCGCGATGTCGTGCGTGATGAACACGTACGACACGCCGAGCTTCGCCTGCAGGTCGCGCAGCAGGTCCATGATCGCGGCGCCGACCACGGTGTCGAGTGCCGACGTCACCTCGTCGCACAGAATCAGGTCGGGCTCGGCCGCGAGTGCGCGCGCGAGGTTCACGCGCTGCTTCTGCCCGCCGGACAATTCGCCGGTGCGCCGCTCGGCCACCGCCTGCGGCAACCGCACGAGTTCGAGCAGCTCGGCAACGCGCTGCCGCGCACGCGCGCCCTTGATCCCGTGATAGAACGCGAGCGGCCGCGCCAGCGTGCGCTCGACCGTATGCACCGGGTTGAGCGCGGTATCGGCGTTCTGGAACACGATCTGCACGCGGCGGTGCTGTTCCTTCGAGCGCTTGCCAATGTCGAGCGCGAGCGGCTCGCCGTCGAGCAGGATCTGCCCGGCCGTCGCCGGCACGAGGCCCGCGATCACCTTCGCGAGCGTCGTCTTGCCGGAGCCCGATTCGCCGATCACGCCGACCGTCTGCCCGCGCCCGATGTGCAGGTCGACTTCGTGCAGGATCACCTTCGCGGGCCAGCCCTTCGCGGTACGGCCGCCGTAGCCGGCGATCGCGCCGCGCACCTCGAGCAGCGGCGCCGGCGCGGCGCTCGCCGCCTTCGCATCGCGTTCGGCGTCGTTCGGCGTGACGGCCGCGATCAGGCTCTGCGTGTACGGATGCGCCGGCGCATGCAGGATCTGCTCGGTCGCGCCGGCTTCGCGGATCACGCCGTCGCTCAGCACGACGATTCGATCGGCCATCTGCGCGACCACCGCGAGATCGTGCGACACGTACACCGCACTCATCCCGTAGCGCCGGATCACGCGCTTGAACGCCTGCAGCACGTCGATCTGCGTGGTCACGTCGAGCGCCGTGGTCGGCTCGTCGAGGATCACCAGCTCCGGATCGGTGATCAGCGCCATCGCGGCCATCAGCCGCTGCAGCTGGCCGCCGGACACCTGGTGCGGATAGCGCTTGCCAATCGTCTCCGGCTCGGGCAGCGCGAGCGCGCGGAACAGCTCGACCGCCTTCGCCTGCGCATCGCGCTTCGTCATCGTCTTGTGGATCAGCGCGCTCTCGATCACCTGGTCGAGGATCGTGCGCGACGGGTTGAACGCGGCGGCCGCGCTCTGCGCGATATACGCGACCTTGCGGCCGCGCAACGCGGTCAGCGCCTGCGCGGACAGCATGCACACGTCCGTGCCGCCGAGCTTCACCGACCCGCCGGCGATCCGGCAGCCGGCGCGCGCATGGCCCATCAGCGACAGCGCGATCGTCGTCTTGCCGGAACCCGACTCGCCGATCAGCGCGAGCACCTCGCCGCGCCGGATCTCGAAGTCGACGTCGTGGACGATCGTCGTTTCCGCGCCGCCCGGACGGCCGCCGACCACGCGCAGCCCGCGCACCTCGACGAGCGGAGTCGATTCCGGAGTCGATACATCTCGCATCAGTGTTCTCCCGCGGCCGCGGCCGCGCCCTTGCGGCGGCCGCGATGCGGCAGGCCGTCGATCAGCAGGTTGACGCCCACCGTCAGGATCGCGATCGCGACCGCGGGCATGATCGCGACGGCCGAGCCGTCGCCGAGGCTGGCGATGTTCTCGCGCACGAGCGAGCCCAGGTCCGCATACGGCGGCTGCACGCCGAGCCCGAGAAAGCTCAGGCCGCTCAGCAGCAGCACGACGAACGTGAAGCGCAGCCCGGTATCGGCGAGCATCGGATGGATCATGTTCGGCAGCATCTCGACGCACGCGATGTACAGCGCGCTCTCGCCGCGCGCCTTCGCCACCTGCACGAATTCGAGCGTGCTGATGTTGACCGCCAGCGCGCGC
Organism: Burkholderia sp. 22313; assembly: GCF_052045245.1. NCBI lineage: Bacteria > Pseudomonadati > Pseudomonadota > Betaproteobacteria > Burkholderiales > Burkholderiaceae > Burkholderia > Burkholderia sp. 22313. Next base: position 131,323 of record NZ_JBQEON010000002.1, on the reverse strand, counting down.
GCGATCCGGTACGAGCCCGGCATGTAGCTGACCGCGGCGGTCAGCACCAGGAGCGGCAGCGACGAGCCGAACGCGGCGACGAACATCAGCGCGAACATCTTCGACGGAATCGACGTGAGCGCGTCGAGCAGCCGGCTCATCGTCTCGTCGACGGCGCGGCCCGACACGGTCGCGAGCAGCCCGAGCGTCGTGCCGGTCAGCGCGGCGAGCAGCACCGCCGCGAGCGCGAGCAGCACGGTCAGCCGCGTGCCGTACAGGATCCGGCTCAACATGTCGCGGCCGAGGAAGTCCGAGCCGAACGGCAGTTTCGCGCTGAACGGCGCGAACACGTCCGGCGTGACGATCGCGCCGACGTCGTGCGGCGCGAGCAGCGGCGCGAACACGGCGATGAACAGCATCAGCGCGACCATCGACAGGCCGACGCGGCCGCCGAGCGTCAGCGGCACGCGCGCGGCGCGGCGCTTGCGCGGCTGGTCGGGGGCCGGTGCGGCGGGCGGCGGCGCGCCGCCCCACGGTGGGCGCGATTCGCCGGACGGCGGCAGCGCGCTGCTGCGTTGAACGGGTTCGGTCGGGTGCATGGGCGGCATCTCGGAAGAAGGACGGGACACTCAGGTCCGCAGTCGCGGATTCGACACGATCGAGCACAGGTCGGCGAACAGCACGAGCGTCAGGTAGGCGACGCAGAAGATCAGCGTGCACGCCTGGACCAGCGGGAAATCGCGGTTGCCGACGGCATCGACCATCAGGCTCGCGAGGCCCGGATAGTTGAAGATGGTCTCGACGACGATCACGCCGCCGAGCAGATACGACAGGCTCAACGCGATCGCATTCGCGATCGGCCCGATCGCGTTCGGCAGCGCATGGCGCAGCACGACGCGCGCGGGGCTCGCGCCCTTGAGCACGGCCATCTCGACATACGACGCGCTCAGCTGCTCGATCACCGCGGCCCGCGTCATGCGGGCCATCTGCGCGATCACGACCGCGCACAGCGTCAGCACCGGCATCGCATACGCACGCAGGAAATCGTGCAGGCTCTCGATCGGGCCGCTGTACGACAGCGCGGACAGCCAGCGCAGCTTCACCGCGAACAACAGCACGGCGACCGTCGCGATCAGGAATTCCGGCGTCGCGACGAGCGACAGCGTGCCGAGGCTGATCACGCGGTCGACCACCGACTCGCGCTTGACTGCCGCGAGAATGCCGAGCAGCAGCGCGATCGGCACCGACACCGCGGTCGTGATCGCCGCGAGCGCGAGCGACTTCGGCAGGCGTGTGCCGATCATCTCCGACACCGGCATGTCGCCGGACAGCGAACGGCCGAAATCGCCGTGCAGCAGCCCCGCGAGCCAGTGCACGTAGCGCACGTGGGCCGGCATGTCGAGACCGAACTGCTGGCGCAGCGCGGCGATCGTCTCCGGCGTCGCGGACTGGCCGAGCGCGGCCTGCGCGGCGTCGCCCGGCAGCAGGTTCGTGATGGTGAAGATGATCGCGGACACGATCAGCAGCGTCAGCGCGGTGACCGCGATGCGCCGGCCGATCAGCCCGAACAGGATTCGATTCATGAAGCGGCACTCCGGGAAAGGTCGCGCGCGGCCGNCGCGCCGTCGGCATGCGCCGTCGTCAGGCGTTCCACCACACGTGTTCGGCGAACATGCCGCCCATCATCGGCCCGGTCGGGATCGAGCCGAGGCCCGCAAGCCGCTTGTCGTAGCCGTCGAGGAAGCTGATGAACGCCGGGATGCCGATCCGGCACTGCTGCGCAACGAGCACCTGCATCTCGCCGTACATCTGCTTGCGTTTCGCATCGTCGGTTTCCGAGCGCGCGGCGAGCAGCAACTGGTCGAACTTCGGGTTCTTCCAGCCCGACTCGTTCCACGGCGCATCCGACTTGAAGAACTGCGTGAACAGCACGTCGGCGCTCGAGCGCGGGTTGATGTTGCCGAAGCCGAGCGGGTGCTTCATCCAGTGGTTCGACCAGTAGCCGTCGGGCGACACGCGGTTCACCTGCAGGTTCAGCCCGATCTTCTCGCCGGCCTGCTGCAGCAGCACGGCCATTTCGATCGACCCGTTCGCATCGGACGTCGCATAGATCGGCGGCACCGGGGCGCCCAGCGCGCCCGCCTTCTTGAACAGGAACTTCGCCTTGTCCGGATCGTGCGGCCGCTGCGGCAGCGACGCGTTGAAATAGCGATGTCCGGGCGGAATCGGCTGGTCGTTGCCGATCACCGCGTAGCCGCGGAACACCGCCGAGCGGATCTGCTCGCGATCGAACAGGTATTTCATCCCTTCGACGAAATCCGGGTTCGCGGTCAACGGGTTGTCGGGCCGCATGATCAGGTCGGTATAGAGCCCCGACTTGGTTTCCTTCAACGCATAGCCGGGCGTGGACGCGACCCGCTGCGTCGAGCGCGGATCGATCGCGTTGATCAGGTGCACGTCGCCGGACAGCAGCGCGTTCAGGCGCGCGGCGCTGTCGCTGATGCCGATCAGCTCGATCTCGTCGAGGTACGGCATCCCCGGCTTGAAGTAGCTGTCGTTGCGCACGCCGATGGTCGACACGCCCGGCTTGAACGACTTCAGCTTGTACGGGCCGCAGCCGATGCCGGTCGAGAAATCGGTCGTGCCGTCCTTGACGATCGCGAGTTGCGGCGTCGCGAGGATCACCGGCAGATCGGCGTTCGCGCTGGCGAGCGTGAGCGTGACTTCGTCCGGGCCGCTCGCCTTCACGTCGGCGAACTGGTCGGCGAGCGGCTTGACCTTCGAGGCGGTGGCCGCGTTCTTGTGGCGCATCAGGGAATACACGACGTCGGCCGGCCCGACGGGCTTGCCGTCGTGGAACGTGACGCCGTGGCGCAGCTTGATGATCCACGTCTTCGCGTCGGTCGTCTGCAGCGACTCGGCGAGATTCATCTGCGGCGTCAGGCTCGCATCGAGCTGCGTGAGGCCGCTGTAGAACATGAAGAAGCGAATGTAGTCCGCGCCCGTCGAGCCCTTGGCCGGGTCGAGCGTGTCGGCCGTCGAACTGGATTCGTTCGCGACCCGGATCTTGCCGCCGCGCCTGGGCGCCGGCGCGGCGAACGCCGACCGCGCGCCCATCAGCAGCCCGCCGCCACCGGCGGCCATCATGCCGCTCGCCGCCATGACCCGCATCATGTCGCGGCGCGTGATGCCGCCCTTGCCGCCGTTGTCGATATCGTCGCTCATCCGAACTGCTCCTGACTGTGGAAAGTGGGTCCTTGGGTCCAGCGTGGTTCTCGAATCCCGCGGCGTCCGCGTGCTGGTCGCGCCCGCAACGTCATGCACATGCAATTCATTTAAGCATCGCCAAAATGCGGGTTGTCGCGATTCGGGGCGGCCGCACGATACGATTCGACCGTTTTGGGGCGCCTGCGCAGCATGATTTGCTGCGGCTGTGCGCGACCGGCGGTTTGCGCGATGCGGTGTCGCGACGATCGGTTGAATCCGGCGCGACACACGAAATCGTCAAGCGACGCCGCCGCAGATTGCCGGAGGATGCCGGCCGGCTGCGTACGCGGGTTTTCCCGGACCGGCGGCCGGCCGAGGGCGCGCCGCTTACAGCCCGAGCTGCGTCGCGAGCTGGCCGATGTCCGACACTTCGTAATAGTTGTAGAACGGCGTGCCGGGCTCGTGGCCGCGGTTCACGAACGCCTTGTGCTTGATGCCGAGATCCTCGGCCGTCATCAGGTCGTAGCGCAGGCTCGACGACACGTGCAGCACGTCCTCCGGCCGGCAGCCGAGCTTGTCGAACATGTATTCGAAGCCCTGCATCCGCGGCTTGTACGACTGCGCCTGCTGCGCGGTGAACACCGCATGGAACGGCGCGCCGAGCTTGTCGACGTTGCTCATGATCTGGTCGTCCATGGCGTTCGACAGGATCACCAGCTTGTACTTCTTCGCGAGCCGCGACAGGCCGGCCGGCACGTCCGGATGCGGGCCCCAGGTCGGCACCGCCAGATAGAACCGTTCGGCCTCGGCTTCGTCGAACTTCACGCCGACCCGCGCGCAGGTGCGGCGGACCGCGTTGACGACGACATCGCGATACGGCTTCCATGCGCCCAGCACCTCGTCGAGCCGATAGGCGGCGAACGCGCGCACGAATGCCTCCATCGTGACCGGCGACAGTCGATCCGCATAGATTTCGCGTGCCGTCTCGGCCATCCGGAAATGGGTCAGCGTGCCGTAGCAGTCGAAGGTGATGAACTTCGGTTCAAACTGGATCATGGTTGCGTCCTGTCGGTATGAAGCCCCGGCAGGGCCGGGGACGGGCTGGGTTCAACGAAATTGAATCAGGTCAAAAAGTCGTTCGCGCATCGTTCGACGCCGCTCGAAACGCACGATCGCGGCGAGTTGCCCGGCGCGTTCAGCACGATGTGCGGTGCGCGCCGGCCGGCGCGGCCCGCCGACACGCGGCAGCGACACCGTGCCTTCATCGTAGTGGCATTCCCACAGCAGGCGCTGTCGGATCGACGGGGCGCGCCGGCACGATCCACGCGTTCGTGCGCGCCGATCGAGCGAGTTTGCGTCGATCGCGCACGAGCGCCCGCCGCGGCCTGAAAACAGGCGAATCGTCCTATCCGTGCCGCCGGGTCGCTGGCAGAGTCGACGTGTCATTCCCACCCATCCGGAGTCCGGCGTGTCCGATCTCAATCCTTCCCGCACGCTTACCTATCGCCCGTTCGCCGAAACGGACCTGCCCGCCGCGCATCGCCTGTCGGAAGCGGTCAAGTGGCCGCACCGGCTCGACGACTGGCGCTTCGCGTTCCAGCTCGGCAGCGGCTTCGTCGCCGAAGACGAAGCCGGCATCGTCGGCACCGCGCTCGGCTGGCGCTTCGACGACGCGCACGCCTCGCTCGGCATGGTGATCGTGTCGCCCGAGCGCCAGGGCCGCGGCATCGGCCGCGAGTTGCTCGCGCGGGTCGTCGACAGTCTCGGCGCGCGCACGATCTTCCTGCATGCGACGCCGTCCGGCGAACCGCTCTATGTGAAGTTCGGCTTCGAGGCGATCGGCACGATCGACCAGCACCAGGGCGCCGCCTTCCGGCCGCCGCTGATCTCGCTGCCGCCGGGCGAGCGCCTGCGCCCGCTCGGCACCAACGACGGCCCGCGCCTCGCGGCGCTCGCGTCGCGCGCGGCGGGCTGCGAACGCGGCGCGGTCGTCGATGCGCTGCTCGACGTCGCGAACGGCATCGCGCTCGATCGCGACGGCGAGCTGCTCGGCTTCGCGCTGTTCCGCCGCTTCGGCCGCGGCCACGTGATCGGCCCGGTGGTCGCGCCGGACGCGCTGCGTGCGCAAGCGCTGATCAGCCACTGGCTCGCGCTGCACGAAGGGATGTTCGTGCGGCTCGACGTGCCGGGCGACAGCGGGCTGTCGGACTGGCTGCAGGGGCTCGGGCTGCCGCGCGTCGATACCGTCGTCGCGATGGCGCGCGGGGCGGCGCCCGCGCGCGACCCGGCGCTGCGCGCGTTCGCGATCGTGAACCAGGCGCTCGGTTGAGCGGCACGCACGATGAGCTTTCTCTACAAGGCCGACCCGGTGCGCGGCGCGCAGTGGGCGCGGCGCTTCGCGCGGCAGGCGCCCGATCTGCCGTTCCGGATCTGGCCGGACCTCGGCGACGCCGCAGCCGTCCGCTATCTCGCCGCGTGGCAGCCGCCGGATGACCCGCTCGCACTGCTGCCGAACCTCGAGGTCGTGTTCTCGGTCGGCGCCGGCATCGATCAGTTCGACCTGTCGCGCGTGCCCGCGCACATCCCCGTCGTGCGGATGATCGAGCCGGGCATCGTCGAAGGCATGGTCGAGTACGTGACGCAGGCGGTGCTGACGATCCACCGCGACCTGTTCGACTACGCGGCGCAACAGCGCGCGCACGTGTGGCGCGAGCGGCCGGTGCGCACGGCCGCGTCGCGGCGCGTCGGCGTGCTCGGGCTCGGCACGCTCGGCCAGGCCGTGCTCGACACGCTGCGGCGCTTCGGCTTCCCGTGCGCCGGCTGGAGCCGCACGCCGCGCACGCTCGACGGCATCGACTGCCATGCGGGCGACGCGGCGCTCGACGCGTTCCTGGCCCGCACCGACATCCTGATCTGCCTGCTGCCGCTGACCGACAGCACGCGCGGGCTGCTCGGCGCGCGCGTGTTCGAGGCGCTGCCGGCCGGCGCGTCGCTCGTGCAGGTCGGGCGCGGCCCGCAGCTCGACGAGGCCGCGTTGCTCGCGGCGCTCGCGAGCGGCCGGCTCGACAGCGCGATCCTCGACGTGACGGACCCCGAACCGTTGCCGGCCGGTCATCCGTTCTGGACGCATCCGCGCATCCGGATCACGCCGCACATCGCGAGCGCGACGCGGCCCGACACCGCGGTCGACGCCGTGCTCGCGAACCTCGCGCGCCATCGCGCGGGACAGCCGATGCTCGGCGTCGTCGATCGCGCGCGCGGCTACTGACGGGCGGACGTGCGCACACGGCCCGGCGGCGCGCGCAGCAGAAAATGCCGAAGCGCCCCGTGCAAACGCCGTGTCCATACGTTTCAGGCGGCAAATTGAAGGCGCGTGCGAATGTCCCGCCCGGTAGCATGAACTCACGCTGACACCCGACGAGAGTCCTCCCCGCCATGAACCAAGCCGCGCTGATCGAAGCCGATCGTCAACACCTGATCCACCCCGTCGTCAATTACCGTGCGCACGAGGCGCGCGGCGTCACCGTGCTCGAATCCGCCGACGGCGTGTTCCTGCGCGACGCCGCCGGCCATAGGCTGCTCGACGCGTTCTCGGGCCTGTGGTGCGTGAACGTCGGCTACGGCCGCGACAGCATCGTGAAGGCCGCCGCCGAGCAGATGGCGAAGCTGCCCTACGCGACCGGCTATTTCCACTTCGGGTCGCAGCCGGCGATCGAACTCGCCGAACGGCTCGCGGCGCTCGCGCCGCCGTCGCTGAACCGCGTGTACTTCACGCTCGGCGGCTCGGACGCGGTCGATTCCGCGGTCCGCTTCATCACGCACTATTTCAACGCGACCGGCCGCCCGTCGAAGAAGCAGATGATCGCGCTCGAACGCGGCTATCACGGCTCGTCGACGATCGGCGCCGGGCTCACCGCGCTGCCCGCGTTCCACCGCCATTTCGACCTGCCGCGCGCGGACCAGCACCACATCCCGTCGCCCTACCCGTACCGCCATCCGCTCGGCGACGATCCGCAGGCGCTGATCGCCGCGTCGGTCGCCGCCCTCGACGCGAAGGTCGCCGAGCTCGGCGCGGACAACGTCGCCGCGTTCTTCTGCGAACCCGTGCAGGGTTCGGGCGGCGTGATCGTGCCGCCGGCCGGCTGGCTGAAGGCGATGCGCGACGCGTGCCGGCGCCTCGGCATCCTGTTCGTCGCCGACGAGGTCATCACCGGCTTCGGCCGCACCGGCCCGCTGTTCGCGTGCGAGGCCGAGCAGGTCGATCCCGACCTGATGACCGTCGCGAAGGGGCTGACCGCCGGCTATGCGCCGATGGGCGCGGTGCTGATGTCTGACGAAATCTACGAAGGGATCGCGGGCAACCGCGCCGATGCGCCGCCGGTCGGCCACGGCTATACGTATTCCGCGCACCCGGTCAGCGCGGCGATCGGCCTCGAGGTGCTGAAGCTCTATCACGAAGGCGGCCTGCTCGCGAACGGCCAGGCGATGGCGCCGCGCTTCGCGGCGGGGCTCGACGCGCTGCGCGCGCATCCGCTCGTCGGCGATGCTCGCTCGGCCGGCCTGCTCGGCGCGCTCGAGCTGGTGGCCGACAAGGCGCGCAAGACGCGCTTCGACGCGGCGCTGAACGTGCCGGACAAGATCGCGGCGGCGGCCTACGCGAACGGCGTGGTGTTTCGCGCGTTCGGCGACGGCGTGCTCGGTTTCGCGCCGGCGCTGAGCTTCACCGCGGGCGAGTTCGATCTCATGTTCGAACGCGTGCGCAAGACGCTCGACGACGTGCTGGGCGACCCGGGCGTGCAGCGCGCGCTCGACGCCGCGCACGCGCAGCCGGCCTGACCGGCCAAGGGAAAGCCGGACTTGTGGCGGCCATCGTTCGACTCTAAAGTAACCGGATATTCCATTTTTTCCCGCCCACGTGAACATGACGGACAGCAAGCTGGATCGCATCGACCTGCGCATCCTTTCCCAGTTGCAGAAGCGCGGCCGGATGACCAACGTCGAACTGGCCGACGCGGTCGGCTTGTCGCCCAGCCCATGCCTGATCCGCGTGAAGCGGCTGGAGAAGGCCGGTTACATCGGCGGCTACGGCGCGCACATCCAGCTCGAGAAACTCGGCGACGTGCAGGTCGTGTTCACCGAGGTCACGCTGGCCGACCACCGCCGCGAGGACTTCGACCGGTTCGTGGCCGCGATCCGCAACGTCGATGAAATCGTCGAATGCCACCTCGCGAGCGGTGGCTACGACTATCTGCTGAAGTTCATCACGCGCAGCGTGAGCCATTACCAGACGATCGTCGAAGGGCTGCTCGAGCAGAACATCGGCATCGAGAAGTATTTCAGTTACGTGATCATCAAGTCGCCGTTCGTCAAACGGCACTATCCGCTCGAATCGCTGTTCGGCGAACGGCACTGACCACCGCGGCGTGCGGCACCCATGAGCGTGGCGGTTCGCCGTCCGCGCGGGGCCGTCGCGCGCCCGCGCCGCGGCCGCCGGCGCAGAACCGCTTCATCCAAGGACCTGTCATGCCGCTTACGCTGTCCCGCACCGAACTCGTTCGCACCGCCAACCTGATCGACGGCACCTGGCGCGATGCGCTCGACGGCCGCCGCTTCGACGTCACCGATCCGGCCACGCTCGATATCGTTGCCCACGCACCCGACAGCGGCGCCGCCGACGCGCGCGCCGCGACCGACGCCGCCGCCCGCGCGCTGCCCGTCTGGCGCGCGACGCCGGCGCGCGAACGCGCCGCGATCCTGCGCGCGTGGCACGCGGCGATCGTCGCGCACACCGACGATCTCGCGAAGCTGATGTCGCGCGAACAGGGCAAGCCGCTGGCCGAAGCGCGCGGCGAAGTCGCGTACGGCGCGTCGTACGTGCTGTGGTTCGCCGAGGAAGCGACGCGCACCTATGGCGACCTGATTCCGCAGCAGCAGCGCGGCAAGCGGTTGAGCGCGGTGAAGGAGCCGATCGGCATCGTCGCCGCGATCACGCCGTGGAATTTCCCGCTCGCGATGATCGCGCGCAAGATCGCGCCCGCCCTCGCGGCCGGCTGCACCGTCGTCGCGAAGCCGGCGGAGGACACGCCGCTGACCGCGCTCGCGCTCGCGTTCCTCGCGCAGGAGGCCGGCGTGCCGCCCGGCGTGCTGAACCTGATCGCCGCGTCGCGCGAGCGCGGCATCGATGCGGTGGCCGACTGGCTCGCCGACGGCCGCGTGCGCAAGATCACGTTCACCGGCTCGACGCCCGTCGGCAAGCTGCTCGCGCGCGAATCGGCGGCAACGATGAAGAAGCTGTCGCTGGAACTCGGCGGCAATGCGCCGTTCATCGTGTTCGACGACGCGGAACTCGATGCCGCCGTCGACGGGCTGATGGCCGCCAAGTTCCGCAATGGCGGGCAGACCTGCGTATCGCCGAATCGCGTGTACGTGCAGGCCGGCGTCTACGGCGCATTCGCCGCGAAGCTCGCCGCGCGCGTCGCCGCGCTGAAGGTCGCGCCGGCAACCGACCCGGCCGCGCAGATCGGCCCGATGATCAACGCGCGCGCGGTCGACAAGATCGCGCGCCACGTCGGCGACGCCATCGAGCGCGGCGCGCGCGTGCTGACGGGCGGCCGGCGCCTGCCCGAACTCGGGCCGAACTATTACGCGCCGACGGTGCTCGCCGACGCGACCGGCGACATGCGGCTCACCTGCGAGGAAACCTTCGGCCCGGTCGCCGCGCTGTTTCCGTTCGACACCGAGGACGACGCCGTCGCCGCCGCGAACGACACGCCGTTCGGGCTCGCCGCGTATTTCTACACGCAGGACGTGCGGCGCATCGCGCGCGTGTCGGCGCGGCTCGAAACGGGCATCGTCGGGATCAACGAAGGCGCGCTCGCGAGCGAGGCCGCGCCGTTCGGCGGCGTGAAGGAATCGGGCTACGGCCGCGAGGGCTCGCGCTACGGCCTCGACGACTACCTGTCGATCAAGTACCTGTGCCAGGGCGGGCTCGACTGACACCGCGTGACACCGCGCCGCCGCGCGCGTGCGCCGCGGTGACGCCGCCGTTCCGTGGTGCGCCGCTGCCGGCGCGCCACGCGCGCACACGTTTGCGGCGCCGGTGCGGTCATCGGGTCGCAGAGGCCGGCCTCGATTTTCGGGCATCCCTGCCGTTAACCCGGAATTGACCAGCGCCGCTGCGGTCGCAGCCGGCATTCCGTACGAGCGCGAGCCATGCCTGCATCCCCTTCGATCGAGAAAATTGCCGACTGGGCAGGCCGCCACTACCTGGTCGTCGGGGTGCTGGGGACGCTGATGTCGGTCGCGGCGCTCGGCATCAGCGCGGTGACGCTGTGGGCCGCGCGCAGCGAAGTCGTCGAACACGCGCACGAGACGTCGCGCAACGTCGCGGCCGTCCTCGCCAGCGAGATCGCGCGCACCGTCGAAACGTCCAACAACGCGCTCGTCTCGCTCGCCGCCGACCTCGGCAACCCCGCCATCGTGCGCATGGAGGCCGGGCTGCGCCACGACGTGCTGTTCGAGCGCACGGCCGCGCAATACGTGACCGGCATGGGCGTGACGGACCGCAACGGGCGGCTGATCGACGGTTGTTGCGGGCCGACCCACAACTGGGACTTCAGCGATCGCGACTACTTCAAGGTCCATCGCGATTCGGACAACGTCGGTCTCTACGTGTCCGAGGCGTACCGCGCGCGTTCGCGCGGCGGCACCGAATCGATCGCGTTGTCGCGGCGCATCGAACGCGCGGATCATGCGTTCAACGGCATCGCGGTGGTCGCCATCGATCTCGCCTACTTCGACCAGTTGCTGTCGCGGCTGGACGTCGGACCGCACGGCGTCAGCGCGATCCTGCGCGCGGACGGCACGATCCTCGCGCGCAATCCGCGGTTGAGCGATCACCAGATGATGCACCTGCGCCGGTCGAAGTCGTTCGAGCGGATGGTGAGCCGCGAATCGGGCTTCCATGCCGCGCGCTCGAGCATCGACGGCACGTTGCGGCTCTATACGTACCAGCGGGTGCCCGGCACGCCGCTGATCGCCGTGGTGGGACCGGCCGAGGACGACGTGCTGGCCGGCATCACGCACCTGACGTGGACGGTCGGCGTGTCGGCGTCCGTCATCGGCGCGCTGTTCTGCGCGGTGGTGTGGCTGCTCGCCTTCGCGCTGCGCGACAACCATCGCAAGCAGACGCTGCTCACGGACCTGACGCGCACCGACCCGCTGACCGGCCTGCACAACCGTCGCGCGCTCGATGCCGCGCTCGCCGACGAATGGCAGCGGCTGCAGCGCGGCAGCGACGGCAGCCTGTCGGTGCTGTTCATCGACGCCGATCACTTCAAGCAGTACAACGACCGGTACGGCCATGCGCAAGGCGACATCGCGCTGCGTTTTCTGGCCGAATGCATCCGCGCGCATACGCGGCGGCACGGCGATCTCGCCGCGCGTTACGGCGGCGAGGAATTCGTCGCGGTGTTGCCCGATACGGACGAGCGCGGCGCCGCGCAGGTCGCCGAAGCGATTCGCCGCGCGGTGGCATGCAACCGGCTCGACGGCTTCGACGCGACGATTCCGGCGTTCACGGTCAGCATCGGCTGCGCGACCGGCCATCGCGCGCGGCCGGCGTCCGTGCATGCGTTGTCGCATCAGGCGGACCTCGCCCTCTATGCGGCCAAGCGCCAGGGCAGAAACCGCGTGTGCGTCGCCGACGCGCAATCGTTCGCTCAACCGGCTTGATCGTTGCGGTTCCCGTTGGGTACGCGAGCGCAAGCGCACGACCGGACGCACACACGTGCGGCTTGCCCGTCGCCGTCCGCTGCCGGGCCTCCTCGACGGCCGGATCGATGCGCCCGCATGTTCAGTAGCGCGAATTCACCAGATAGTGAGAATTCACGCGCATCGACCGCATTCCGAAACAAATTCGTAACTGCCACGTCACGATCGCCCACGACAATCCGCCATCTTTGATCCTCAGGATGGAGTCTGGCATGGGTGCGTCACGAAGCCGTTTCCCGCTGCACGTCGCAGCGCTGTCGAGTGCGTTTGTCCTGGCCGCCTGTGGCGGCGGCGACGACGTCGTGTCGACGACCCCGACCACCGCGGCCATGCCGGCTCCGCCGGCCGACCCGGGTTTCGTCGACAGCGCGCCGGTGCCCAGCGTGCCCGCCTTCGTCGACAACATCGCGACCAACCAGCGCGGCGACGCGCGCTATGCGACGCTGTCGACCAACGCGGCGGTGCGCGTGGTGAGCCGCTTCCTCGACCTGTGGCAGCCGTCGACGATGCTCGTCGATGCGGGTGTGAGCGCGCCGGCCAACGGCGCGTTCCCCGCCGTTTCGCCGTCGGCCTGCTCGGGCCTGCCGGCCAGCGGCACGCCGTGCGGCACGATCCTGAACGACACGGTGCTCGCGGCCAATGTCCAGTATGTGGTCAACGCAACGACCGCGCGCACGCAGCAGCAGGCCGACGCCGCCTATTTCGACGACCGGCGCGGCAAGGGCTACAGCGTGACCGACGGCATGGGGCCGCTCACCAGCGCGTGGCGCACGGCCGCGCAGCAGACGACCAGCATCACCAGCGTGCCCGCCGACGCGACGACCGTCCTGTACAACGATGCCGGCAACAACACCGGCGTCGGCAGCAGCACGAACGCGCGCTTCGGCAAGGTTGTCGACCTGCTCAACGAAATGGGCAACAACGCGTCGACGGAACCGTCGAAGCGTTTCTACAAGTATGCGCGGCCGTATCGCTGGAGCGCGAGCGTCGTCGTCGCGCCGACGCTCGTGCCGGCGGAAAGCACGACGCCCGCGACCGACGGCGGCTTCATCAGCGGCCACGAGGCCGAAGCGATGCGCGATGCGACGACGATGGCGTGGCTCGTGCCGGAGCGCTTCCAGGAGATGGTGAGTCGTGGCCTCGAGCTGGGCGAGAACCGGATCCTCGCCGGCATGCACTCGCCGCTCGACGTGATCGGCGGCCGCATGCTCGCGCTGGCCGTCAGCGCGGCGAACCTGACCGCGTACGCGAGCGATGCGCAGGCCGCTTACGGCCAGGCTCACCAGGCGCTGCAGCAGCTCACGGGGACGACCGACACGACCTTCGCCGCCTTCGCGCATTCGGGCACGACGACGACCGACCGGTTCGCCGATTACACCGCGAACAAGGCCGCGTTCCTGCGCCGCATGACGTTCGGCTTCGGCGCGATCGAGTCGACCGGCGCGCCGCCCGTCGTGCCGAAGGGCGCGGAAATCCTGCTGCAGACGCGCTTCCCGTACCTGAGCGCGGACCAGCGGCGCGTCGTGTTGAAGACCACCGAGGTCTCGTCCGGCTATCCGGTGATGGACGATGCGGAAGGCTGGGGCCGCCTGAACCTGTTCGCGGCGGCCGACGGCTATGGCGCGTTCAACGGCAACGTGATCGTGGCGATGGATGCGTCGCAGGGCGGGCTGAACGCGGCCGACCAGTGGCGCAACGATATCGCCGGCGCCGGCAAGCTGACGCTGCAAGGCAGCGGCACGCTGACGCTGGCCGGCAACAACAGCTACGCGGGCGGCACGCAGATCAGCGGCGGCACGCTCGCCGCGGCATCCGCGACCGCGTTCGGCAACGGCGACGTGTACGTCGGCACGGGCGGCAGCGTCAGGATCGCGGCGAGCGCGCCCGTGACGATCGCGACGCGCTACACGCAACTCGACAACACGACGCTCGAACTCGACCTCGACGGCAACGGCGGCGGGCGTCTGCGCGTGGGCGGGCCGCTGACCGTCGCCGGCGGCACGCTGCATGTGAAGTTCGTGAACGGCTATGCGCCGAAGGCCGGCGACACGATCGCGCTGATCGACGGCGCGGCGGCCGCGGCGAAGTTCTCGACGGTGACGGTCGACGGGTTCAAGGCGACGCCGGTTTATACGGCGACGGGCGTGTCGGTGGTGTTGTCGGCGTCGTAAGACGCACAGCGCTTGATGGAACGCGTCGGGCTGCATGCGCACGAAGCGGGAAGCCCATCGACGAAATGACGCGCGAGCCACGCGCGTTCCGGCCCCGTCATACGCGAAAACCAGGCGCGAAACGTGCTTGTACTTAGGGTTGCCGATTGCCTCGAGATGGCGAATCGACCCGCGCGCCGCTCTCGATCGCGCGCCTCCCGGTCGACCACCGAGCCGTGCACGGTAAATTCTGCACGCCAGGCAACCGGCGACATGACCCAAAACTACAAGGAGAAAACGATGACCCTGTTTATCTACCTGGTCGGCTGGATCATTTTCATCGGCGGCGTGGCCTGGGGATTGATGACGCTGCACGTGTCGCAGCACGTCATCGAGATCGTGGCCGTCATCCTGTTCGGCATCGCGGTCATTACCGGCGCGACGCGTGCGCGCAACCGCGACCGGTCGTAGCGCACGCGCGCCGCCGCGGCCCCGGACGGGCGGTACGTCACCTCTGCCTTGTAGTTGCTGGTCGTGCGGGCGCCATGCGCCGATCGACCACTTCCCGCGGCCGCCCTGGATCGGCGACCGGTGCGCCGCGCAGCTATCCAAAGAGCCACGGGTCGAGCTTGAACGGCGCCTTGCTGATCACGTTCACGCTCGCGGAAAAATCCGCGTGCAACGGATTCAACAGCAGATTGAAATCGGTCGGGCAGATAACGGACGGGACACGCATCGCCAATTGTTCGCCTCGTTCGAGCCAGGGCTGACCGATTCGCGCCGTCGACACCGGGTCTTCGGACAGGGTCGCCCAGTCATCGGGAAGCGCCGGTGCGAACGCAGCCTCATAGACCGCGTCCGGCACCTCGATCGTCACAAGGAACAGTCCCCCGGCCGGAAGGATCCCGGACATATGGACCAACGCCTCCAATAGCGATGTCGACGCATGGCAGCAGGTGTATAGGACGCGCATGCCCCGCGGATTCCAACGCCCTCCCGCAATCGCCGCACCGTTCCCGCTTAGATCATCGGCCAGATAGTGACCCATTCGTTCTTTTGCGAGTCGGTACAGCTTCACGCGGTGACTCCGAACTGCGCACGATTGAGAATGTCGCGAACGCGATCGTAGCCGGGTTGTACGTCGAGGACCTCGATCGGTTTAAATCCCTCAAGCGCTGCATTGCCACGGGTCATCCATTCCGCTGCGACGCCGTTTCACTGCGCCGGGCCGATATAGGCGGCCAGTTCCGCCGGCGTGCCGGACGGTATCCGCACCGGCCTCAGCCGCGAGCGGACACGACAGCGTCGAGTTCGCGCACGGCGTCCTCCGGCAACACCACCGCGCCCGCGGCGAGATTCTCGCGCAGATGCGCGACGGACGACGTTCCCGGAATCAGCAGGAGGTTCGGCGCGCGCCGCAGCAGCCACGCGAGCGCCGTCTGCATCGGCGTCGCGCCGAGTCGCGCCGCGACCGCGTCGAGGGTGGCCGACTGCAACGGACTGAAGCCGCCGAGCGGAAAGTACGGCACGTAGGCGATGCCGTCGCGCGCGAGCGCATCGACGAGTTCGTCGTCGTCCCGGTGTGCCAGGTTGTAATGGTTCTGCACGCAGACGATGTCGCAGATCCGGCGCCCTTCCTCGATCTGCGCGGTCGTGACGTTGCTCAGCCCGATGTGCCGCACGAGGCCCTGCCGCCGCAGTTCGGCCAGCGCGGACAACGGCGCCTCGATCGAGCCTTCGGCCGGGCCGTGCACGTCGAACATGATCCGCAGGTTGACCACGTCGAGCACGTCGAGACCGAGATTGCGCAGGTTGTCGTGCACGGCGGCCGCAAGCGCTTCGGCGGAGAACGCCGGCAGCCATGAACCGTCGTCGCCGCGCGTCGCGCCGATCTTGGTCACGATCAGCAGATCGTCGCGATACGGATGCAACGCGTCGCGAATCAGCTGGTTCGTCACATGCGGACCGTAGAAATCGCTGGTATCGATGTGATCGACGCCCGCTTCGACAGCCTCACGGAGCACCGCGAGCGCCGCATTGCGATCCCGCGGCGGCCCGAACACGCCGGGCCCGGCCAGTTGCATCGCGCCATAGCCGATGCGGTGCACGCGGCGGCCCGCGATGGAAAACGTGCCGGATTGAACGATGGGGGACATGATCGCGCTCCTGTAGCGAATGAGTGAATCGCAGGTTACGCCGCGTTGCGCTGCGCGATAATCGGCCATAATCCGCACGACCTGTACGAAAAGGCGAACAATGCAAATCGATCTCGGTGATCTGAACGCGTTCGTGGCGGTGGCGCGCGCGAAGGGCTTTCGCGAAGGCGCGCGAACGATCGGCGCGAGCGCGTCCGGCCTGAGCGAGGCGGTGCGCCGGCTGGAAGCGCAGCTCGGCGTGCGGCTGCTGCACCGCACGACGCGCAGCGTGGCGCCGACCGAAGCCGGCGAGCGCCTGCTCGCGCGGCTCACGCCGGCGCTGAGCGAGGTGGAGGCGGCGCTCGACGTGGTGAACACGTTTCGCGAGAAGCCGGTCGGCACGCTGAAGCTCAACGTTCCGATGAGCGCGGCGCGGCTCGTGCTGCCGTCCATCGTCCCGCGCTTTCTCGACGCCTATCCGGAAATCCGGCTCGAGGTCGTGGCTGACGAAAGCTTCGTCGATATCCTCGCAGCCGGCTGCGACGCGGGCATCCGCTACGACGAACGCCTCGAACAGGACATGATCGCCGTGCCGATCGGCCCTCGCTCGCAACGTTGCGCGACCGCCGCGGCGCCCGCCTATCTCGACCGGCGCGGCCGCCCCGCCCATCCGCGCGACCTGCTCGATCACGCATGCCTGCGCGGCCGCTTCGCGAGCGGCGCGATGCCGGCGTGGGAGTACGAGCGCGATGGCGAAGTGGTCCGCGTCGACCCGTCGGGCCCGCTCGTCGTGCAGATCGGCGGCGCCGTCGATCTCGCCGTCGACGCCGCCTGTGCGGGGCTCGGCATCGTGCATCTTTTCGAAGAATGGCTTCGTCCGCAGCTTGCGAGCGGCGCGCTCGAACCCGTGCTCGACGGCTGGTGGCGGCCGTTCTCGGGGCCGTACCTGTACTATCCGGGGCGGCGTTTCGTGCCGGCGCCGCTGCGGGCGTTCGTCGATTTCATCAAGGCGGATGCCGGATAGACCGGCACGCGGCGCTCACGCCCGCCCGCCTCCTCACCGCCGGTTCGACCGCGACACCACGTCGATCCACACGGCCAGCACCAGCACCGCGCCCTTCACGATCATCTGCCAGTACGCGTCGACGTCGAGCATCGACATCCCGTTGTCGAGGCTCGCCATCACGAGCGCGCCGATCAGCGCGCCATAGACGGTGCCCGATCCGCCGCGCATCGACGTGCCGCCGATGAAGCACGCGGCGATCGCGTCGAGCTCGCCCATCGTGCCGGCCGACGGCGAGCCGGCCGCGAGGCGCGCGGTGTTGACGATGCCCGCGAACGCGCACATCAGCCCCATCAACGCGAAGATCGCGAGCTTCACGCGATCGGTGTCGACACCCGACAGCCGCGTGGCCTCCAGGTTCGACCCCACCGCATAGATGCGCCGGCCGAACACGGTCTGCGTCGCGATCCACGAGAACGCGCCCAGCAACGCGAGCAGCAGCAGCACGGGCACCGGGATGCCGCCGTAGCGGTCGAGCGTCGCGACGAACGCGAACAGCACCGCGCCGGCACCCACGATCTTCGCGACGTCCTGCCACAGCGGCGCGACCGCGAGCCGGTAGCGATGCCGCGTGCCGCGCTGGCGCATCACCAGCAGCGCGACGAGCGCGAACAGCAGCACGGCGAGGCCGTCGCCCACCATGCGCGGCAGATAGCCCTGCCCGATGAACACGAAGCCGTCGGATACCGGCGCGATCGTCGAGCCGCCCGTCACGCCGAGCAGGATTCCGCGGAACGCGAGCATCCCGCCCAGCCCGACGATGAACGACGGCACGCGCCGGTAGGTCGACCACCAGCCGTTGAACAGCCCGACCAGCACGCCGAGCGCGAGCACCGCCGGCACGGTCGCGGCGACGGGCCAGTGGCGATTGACGTCGAGGATCGCCGCGACGCCGCCGAGCAGCCCGAGCAACGAACCGACCGACAGGTCGATCTCGCCCGCGATGATGACGAACACCATCCCGCACGCGAGCATCCCGGTAATCGACATCTGCCGCAGCAGGTTCGACACGTTGCGCGGCGTGACGAACGCGCCGTCGGTCAGCACCGAGAAGAACACCCAGATCGCCGCGACCGCGAACAGCAGCGCGAGCACCTTGTAGCGCACGAAGACCTGGCGCAGCGGATGGCCGCGCGTGCGGCGCGCATCGGTGTCCGGCGGCACGGCGGAAGAAGAGGAAAGTTCGGTGTTCATGTCTGACTCGCTGCAATGGGTTCGGCCGGACGCCGCGCGGGCTTCAGCGCGGCGCCGAGAATCTGTTCCTGCGTGAGACCGTCGTTCACGAAATCGCCGCGCAGCTCGCCTTCGCCGATCACGAGCACGCGGTCGGCCAGCCCGAGCACTTCCGGCAACTCGGACGACACGACGATCAGCGCGACGCCGCGTTTGGCGAGCGCGAAGATCAGCCGGTAGATCTCCGCCTTCGCGCCGACGTCGACGCCGCGCGTCGGTTCGTCGAGGATCAGCACCTGCGGGTCGGCCAGCAGCATCCGGGCCAGCACCGCCTTCTGCTGGTTGCCGCCGGACAGGCTCGCGATCGGCAGGAACGGATGCGCGGCCCGCACCGACAGCCGCTGCATCTCGGTGCGGATCGCATCGAGTTCGGCGGCCGCGTCGATCCGTCCGCGCGCCGCGAAGCGGCGCAGCACCGACAGCGTGATGTTGTGGCCGACGCCGAGCTGCGGCACGATCCCGTGACGCTTGCGATCCTCGGGCACCATCGCGATGCCCGCGCGGATCGCATCGGCCGGCGAGCGGATCGCGAGCGGCCGGCCGTTGATCCGCACGGCTGCCGTGCTCGCGCCCGGATACGCGCCGAAAATCGCCTGCATCAGCTCGGTGCGGCCCGCGCCGACGAGCCCGGCGACGCCGAGGATCTCGCCGCGCCGCACGCTGAACGACACGTCGTCGACGCGTTTGCGGCGCGGGTTCGCGATGTCGTGACAGGTCACGTTGCGCGCGTCGAGCACGACGTCGCCGATCTCGTGCGGCTCGCGCGGATACAGGTTGCGAATCTCGCGGCCGACCATCATCGCGATGATCCGGTCGGTGGTCAGCGCGCGCATCGGCTCGGTCGCGACGTGGCGGCCGTCGCGGATCACGGTCACGGTGTCGCATACCGCGTCGACTTCGTCGAGCTTGTGCGAGATGTACACGCATGCGACGCCGCGGCGCTTCAGGTCGCGCACGATGTCGAGCAGGATGCGCGTCTCGGCGGCGCTCAGCGACGACGACGGCTCGTCGAGGATCAGCAGCTTCGCGCGCTTGTTGAGCGCCTTTGCGATCTCGATCAGCTGCTGATGGCCGCCGCCGTAGTTCATCACCGGCTGCGCGACGTTGATCGCGTCGATCCGCAGCTCGCGCAGCAGCGCTTCGGAGCGCCGCACCATCTCCGCGTAATGCATGCGCCCGCCTGGCAGCGTGATCTCGTTGCCGAGGAAGATGTTCTCGGCGACCGACAGCTCGGGCACGAGCATCAGCTCCTGGTGGATGATGACGATGCCCGCGCGCTCGGTGTCGCGCACGCCGGACGCGACGAGCGGCGCGCCTTCCCAGCGGATCTCGCCGTCCCACGTGCCGTGCGGATAGACGCCGGACAGCACCTTCATCAAGGTGGACTTGCCGGCGCCGTTCTCGCCGCACAGCCCGACGCACTCGCCGGGGCGCACCGTCAGGTCGATGCCGTCGAGCGCCTTCACGCCGTCGAATGCCTTGACGATGCCGCGCATCGTCAGCAAGGGTTCGGTCATACGTTCATTGCCTCGCAATCGGCACGCGGCCGTGCGCCAGGGCCGGCCGCGTGCAGGGTGCCCGCCGCGCCGTTACTGGCTCGCCAGCTGGGCCTGGGTGTAGAAGCCGTCCTTCACGACGACGTCGACGTTGCGCTTGGTCAGCAGCGTCGGCTGCAACAGCACCGTATCGACCTTCTTCTTCCCGTTGTCGTATTGCGCGTTGAACGCGGGCTTGGTGCCCTTCGCGAGATCGACCGCGAGCTTCGCGGCTTCGCTCGCGATCAGCTTCAGCGGCTTGTAGACGGTCATCGTCTGCGTGCCGGCGATCACGCGCTTGACCGCGGCCAGATCCGCATCCTGCCCGGACACCGGCACCTTGCCGGCCAGGTGCTGCGCGGCCAGCGCCTGGATCGCGCCGCCGGCGGTGCCGTCGTTCGACGCGACGATCGCGTCGATCCTGTTGTTGTTCGCGGTCAGCGCGTCCTCGACGATGCGCAGCGCGGTCGACGCGCTCCACTCGGGCACCCATTGCTGGCCGACGACCTTGATGTCGCCGCGGTCGATCGCCGGCTTCAGCACCTTCAACTGGCCCTCGCGCAGCATCTTCGCGTTGTTGACGGTCGGCGCGCCGCCGAGCAGGAAGTAGTTGCCCTTCGGCTTCGCGTCGACCACGCCCTGCGCCTGCAGTTCGCCGACCTTCTCGTTGTCGAACGAGATGTATGCGTCGACGTCCGCATCGAGGATCAGGCGGTCGTACGACACGACCTTGATGCCGGCCTTCTTCGCTTCGGCGACGACGTTGCCGAGCGTCTTCGAGTTGAACGGCACGATCACGATCACGTCGACGCCGCGCGAGATCAGGTTCTCGATCTGCGAAATCTGCCGCTCCTCGCTCGCGTCGGCCGACTGCACGGACACCTTCGCGCCAAGCTTCGTCGCCGCCGCGACGAAATAATCGCGATCGCGCGACCAGCGCTCGACGCGCAGGTCGTCGATGCAGAAGCCGATCTCGGGCTTGTCCTTGCTCGCATGCGCGAGCGGCGTGCCCAGCGCGAGGATCGCCAGCGCAGCGGCGCCGGCAAGCGAACTCAATACGGTACGACGCGTCACGGATTTCATTGTCTCCACTCCTTGTTATGGAACCACGTCACGAATGCCGGACGGCCGCCGGAATGGGCCGCCCGCATCGAGTCACGACCAGGCGCGTCACGCGCCCGTTGCAAACACCGGTTCGAGCGCGCGATACAGCGCGCGAAACGTCGGACGCCGCGCGTCGCGATACCACGCGTGCCGCCCGAAGTCGGGCTCGCGCACCGCGACGATCGGCGGTTGCGGGCACACGTCGTCGAGCGGTGCATCCGGCTCGAGCGCGAGACGCGCAAGCCGCGCGGCGCCCAGCGCCGGGCCGACCTCGCCGCCCGCGCGCAGCGTCAGCGCGCGGCCGCTCAGGTCGGCGAGCATCTGTGTCCAGTACGCGCTGCGCGAGCCGCCGCCGATCACCGTGATGCGCTCGGGCGCGAGCCCGGCCGCATGCAGTGCGTCGATCCCGTCGAGCAGTGCGAAGCCGACGCCTTCGAGCGTCGCGTTCGCCAGATCCGCACGCTGCGTGTCGGGCGTGAGCCCGTAGAACACCCCCTTCGCGTTCACGTCGTTGTGCGGCGTGCGTTCGCCGCTCAGGTAGGGCAGGAACCACGGGCGGCCGGCACGTGCGTTCGCTTCGGCATCGGCGAGCAGTGCCGCGACGCCGTCGTAACCGGTCAGCCGCGCGGTGTAGTCGATGCAGCCGGCCGCGTTCAGCATCACCGACATCAGGTGCCATGTCGCGGGCAGCGCATGACAGAAGCTGTGCACCGCCGATTCCGGATTCGCACGAAATCCGTCCGACACCGCGAAATACACGCCCGACGTGCCGAGCGACAGCAGCGCATCGCCGGGCCGCACGATCCCCACCCCCACCGCACCGGCCGCGTTGTCGCCGCCACCGGCCACGACCGGAATCTCGCGCAGCCCGAGCGCGCGGGCGACGTCCGGCAGCAGCGTGCCCGTCACGCGGTTGCCCTCGAACACGGCCGGCATCTGCGTGCGCGACAGCCCGCACGCGGCGAGCAGCGTGTCGTCGTAGTCGCGCTTCGCGACGTCCAGCCACAGCGTGCCGGCGGCATCCGACGGATCGGTGGCGACCGCACCGGTCAGCCGGTAGCGCAGATAGTCCTTCGGCAACAGCACGGTCGCGATGCGCGCAAACACGTCGGGCTCATGGCGGCGCACCCACAGCAGCTTCGGCGCGGTGAAACCCGGCATCGCGACGTTGCCGGCCACCGTGCGCAGCGCGGGCGCGAGCCGTTCGAGTTCCGCGCACTCCGCATCCGCGCGGCCGTCGTTCCACAGGATCGCCGGGCGCAACACGTCGCCATGCGCGTCGAGCAGCGTCGCGCCGTGCATCTGGCCGGTCAGCCCCAGCGCGTCGATGTCGCGCGGATCGAGGCCGGCCGCGCGGGCCTCGCCGACGACCGCGGCGAGCGCACCGCATGCGGCGTCCCACCAGTCGCGCGGCGCCTGTTCGGACCAGCGCGGCCGCGGCCGGCTCACCGTCAACGGGCAACTTGCGCTCGCGCGCACCGCGCCGTCGCGGTCGAGCAGCACGACCTTCACGCCGGACGTGCCGAGATCGAGTCCGAGAGTCAGGGACATGGCGTCAGCGCAGCCCGTAGATCGCCTGGTTCACGATGTTCTCGAGCCGCTCCTGCGCCCCGCTCGCATGCCGGGGGTCGACCCCGCGCGCAAGCGCATCGTCCGCGAGCGCCTGCAGCGTATAGCCGCCCGACAGGATCTGGCGGCCGAACGCGTCGTCCCACTGCGCGTAGCGCTGCCGGCGCAGCGCATCGAGCCGGTCGTTCTCGACCAGCACCGCCGCCCGCTCCAGCGCGAGCGCGAGCACGTCGATCGCGCCGACGTGGCCGTGGAACAGGTCCTCCGGATCGATGCTCTGACGCCGCACCTTCGCGTCGAAGTTCATCCCGCCGGTCGTGAAGCCGCCGTGGCGCAGGATCTCGTAGAACGCGAGCGTCAGCTCCTCGACGCTGTTCGGGAACTGGTCGGTGTCCCAGCCGTTCTGCGGATCGCCGCGGTTCGCGTCGACGCTGCCGAACACGCCGAGCGCGAACGCGTTCGCGATCTCGTGATGGAACGAATGACCGGCGAGCGTCGCGTGGTTCGCCTCGATGTTCACGCGGATCTCGTTCTGCAGTCCGTATTGCACGAGGAAGCCGTGCACGGTCGCGACGTCGTAGTCGTACTGGTGCTTGGTCGGCTCCTGCGGCTTCGGCTCGATCAGCAGCGCGCCCGTGAAGCCGATCCGGTGCTTGTGCTCGACGACCATCGACAGGAAGCGCGCGAACTGTTCGCGCTCGCGCTTCAGGTCGGTATTGAGGAGCGTTTCGTACCCTTCCCGGCCGCCCCACAGCACATAGTTCTCGCCGCCGAGCCGGTGCGTCGCGTCGAGCGCATGGCAGACCTGCGTCGCGGCCCATGCGAACACGTCGGGGTTCGGGTTCGTCGCGGCACCGGCCGCGAAGCGCGGGTGCGAGAACAGGTTCGCGGTGCCCCACAGCAGTCGCACGCCGCTCGCCTGCTGGCGCTCGCCGAGATAGTCGACCATCCGCGCGAAATTGGCCGCGTACTCGCGCAGGCTGTCGCCCTCCGGCGCGACGTCGGTGTCGTGAAACGTATAGAACGGCGTGCCGAGCTTGGTGAAGAATTCGAATGCCGCATCCGCCTTCATCCGCGCACGCTCGAGCGCATCGCCAGGCTGCTGCCACGGGCGGCGAAACGCGCCCTGTCCGAAGATGTCGTGGCCCGGCCACACGAACGTATGCCAGTAGCAGACCGCGATCCGCAGATGCTCGGCGAGCGTCTTGCCGAGCACGCGCTTCGCGGGGTCGTAGTGATGGTAGGCCAGCGGGTTGTCCGACTGCGGACCCTCGTAGCGAATCGCGGGAATGTGTTCGAAATACGACATGGCGTCTCCGTGCAGGTGCTTGTTGCAGCGCAACGTGCATCGCATCGCGACGACGCACGCGGCTGAATCCGGTTGGCTGGATCGTGCCCGCGCGCCTGCCGCCCGGCAATTGCGAAATTGCGCAGCACGCTTAACGTTTCTTGCCAGCCGCGCTCGCACGGCGCGCGTTCCGTCCTACAATCGCCGGACACCAGAACACCGCGCGGCACCGCCCGCGCGCCCCGGAGACAACGGCGCGACGCCCGAGCGGCGCGCGCCCCGAGACCGAGATGACCCGCGCCCCTTCTACCCCGACACCGCACCGCATCGCGCTGCTGTTCAACGCGAACAAGGTCTACGACCGCGAGATCATCAGCGGCATCGGCCAGTACCTGCACACGACGCGCGTCGTGTGGGACCTGTTCCTCGAAGACGACTTCCGCTGCCGGCTCGCCGGCATCGAGCGCTTCGACGGCGACGGCATCATTGCGGACTTCGACGATCCGGCCGTCGCCGACGCGCTCGCCGGCTCGCCGCTGCCGATCGTCGCGGTCGGTTCGTCATACGAAGATCCGGCGCAGTATCCGCGCGATGTCCCATATATTGCGACGGACAACCCGAAGCTCGTGTCGCTGGCGTACACGCACCTGATCGGTGCGGGGCTCGCGCATTTCGCGATGTACAGCCTGCCGGTCGCGCAGGAGAACCGCTGGGCGCAGCAGCGCGAGCTCGCGTTCGACCGGCTCGCACGCGCGGACGGGCTCGATGCGCCGATCTACCGCGGGCTGTCGACGAGCGCGTCGGGCTGGAATCACGCGATCGAGCAGCTGATCGACTGGCTGCACGCGCTGCCGAAACCGGTCGGCGTGATCGCCGTCACCGATGCGCGCGCGCGGCACCTGCTGCAGGCCTGCCTGATTGCCGGCATCGCGGTGCCGGAACAGGTCGCGATCATCGGCATCGACAACGATCCGCTCACCCGCACGCTGACGCGCATTCCGTTGTCGTCGGTCATCCAGGGCACCGAGGAAATGGGCCGCACCGCCGCGCACCTGCTGCACCGGATGCTGCGCGGCGCACGCTTTCCCGGGCAGCGGATCCTCGTGCCGCCGGTCGGCATCAACGTGCTCGAATCGACGCGCCACCAGCCGCTCGCGAGCCCGCACGTGATGCGCGCGCGGCATTTCATCCGCCAGTACGCGTGCCAGGGGATCAAGACCGAGCAGGTCGCCGACTATGTCGGCGTGTCGCGCTCGCTGCTCGAAGAGCACTTTCGGCGCGAACTGCAGCGCACCGTCCACCAGGAAATCCTGCGTCACAAGCTCGAAGCCGCGCAGGCACTGCTCGCGGGCCGCCATGCATCGAGCGCGGAAGTCGCGATCCGCTGCGGCTTCACGTCGTTGCAGTACATGCATGCCGTGTTTCGCCGCGAACTCGGCTGCACCCCGCGCGAATACCAGGCGCGCACCGCGCCCGCCCACTGAATTCACCGCCCACGAGCGAACCCACTCATGCGTATCGATACCGACACTTCCCGTCCGACGTCCGACGTCGCCCGCATTCCGTCCGAGCCGTGGGGCACGCTGCCCGGCGGCGATCCGGTGCGGCGCTACACGCTGCGCAACGCGCACGGGATGCGCGTCGTCGTCAGCGATCTCGGCGCGACCGTCGTGTCGTGGCTCGCGCCCGACCGCACCGGACGCTTCGCCGATATCGTGCTGGCCCACGACACGCCGGCCGAGTACGTCGAGTCGGGCGCGTATCTCGGCGCGACGGTCGGCCGCTGGGCGAACCGGATCGCCGGTGCGCGCTTCACGCTCGACGGCGTCGACTACCCGCTCGACCGCAACGAGAACGGCAACCTGCTGCACGGCGGCGCGAGCGGCTTTCATCGTGCGCGCTGGGACGTGATCGACGACCGCGGCGGTCTGACGCTGCGGCTCGACTCACCGGAAGGCGATGCGGGCTTTCCCGGCAACGTGAGCGTGCAGGTGCGTTACACGCTCGACGACGACGGCACGTTGACGATCGACTATGCCGGCGTGACCGATGCGCCGACGCCGCTGAACCTCACCAATCACAGCTATTTCAACCTCAGCGGGCGCGCGGGCAGCGACGTGCGCGGCCATCTGCTGCAGATCGACGCCGATGCCTTCGTCGAAGTCGACGACGCGCTGATCCCGACCGGCACGGCCGACGTGACGGGCACCGCGTTCGATTTCCGGCAGAGCGCGCCGATCGGCGCCCGCCTCGACTGGCCGCATGCGCAGCTCGTGCGCGGACGCGGCTTCGATCACTGCTACGTGCTGCGCGATCCCCAGCGTGGCGTGCGGTCCGTCGCATCGATCTACGATCCGGAAAGCGGCCGGGAGCTCGCCGTGGCGACCGACCAGCGCGGGCTGCAGCTCTATACGGGCAACTATCTGGATGGCGTGCGCGTGAGCGGCGGTGGGTCGTGCGTGCGGCATGCGGCGCTGTGCGTCGAAGCGGGGTGCTTTCCGAACCAGGTCAACATGGACGCGTTGCGCGACGAAACCATCCTCCATCCGGGCGACACCTATCGGCAGACGACGCGGTATCGGGTCGGGGTGCGCGGCTAGCGCCAGATAGTAGGCACCGCACGCGTTCTTTGCGTCTGCATCGGCACGTGCGATACGCTCGATCCGGCTTCATGTCGGCGCCGAAATTTAAGCGCTTAAACCAACGCGCCCGCGATCCCGCGATCGACCGGGCCAACCCTGGAGGATGACGATGGACAGACGATCGATGTTGCGCTGGAGTGTCTCGACCGCGGCGCTCGCCTGCGTGGACCTGGCCGGCACGTTGCCGGCCGTCGCGCAAGGCAGCACGCAACGCGTCGCACACGCCGCGGGTGGCGCCCCGCTCGCGATGGGCGCCGACGTGTCGACGCTGCCGGAGCTCGAGGCGCACGGCGCGCAGTTCTTCGACCGCGGACACGCGCGCGACTGCCTGAAGATCCTGCATGCGCACGGCGTCGATTCGATCCGCATCAAGGTCTGGAACGATCCCGGCAATCCGGATTTCTTCCCCGCGAACCAGAGCGATGCGGCCGGCTACAACAATGCCGCCCACGTCGTGGCCCTCGCGAAGCGGGCGGCCGCGCTCGGGATGCGCATCCTGATCGATTTCCACTACAGCGACTGGTGGGCCGACCCCGGCAAGCAATACCCGCCGCATGCGTGGGCCGGCAAGAATCTCGCCGATACCTGCGCACTGCTGTCGGCCTATACGACCGACGTGCTACGCCAGTTGCAGCGCGCCGGCGTGCGGCCCGAGTGGGTGCAGATCGGCAACGAGATCACCGGCGGCATGCTGTGGCCGCTCGGCCGCTACGACCAGTGGGACAACCTCGCGCAACTGCTGAAGACGGGCCGCGACGCGGTGAAGGCCGTCGATCCGCGCATCAAGGTGATGCTGCACGTCGACAGCGGCGGCGACAACGCGAAAAGCCGCTGGTGGTTCGACAGCGCGACGCAGCGGGGCGTTGCGTTCGACGTGATCGGCCTGTCGTATTACCCGCAGTGGCAAGGCTCGCTCGACGACCTGCGCAATAACGCGAACGACCTCGCGGTGCGCTACGACAAGGAGCTGATCGTCGTCGAGACCGCGTATCCGTGGACCACCAGCGACGGCGATTCGGAACCGAACGCGATGACGAACACGGGCTCGACCGCGTTTGCGCCGTCGCCGGCCGGCCAGGCGCAATTCGTCGCGGCGGTCGTCGATATCGTGAAGGGCGTGCCGGGCAATCGCGGCAAGGGCGTGTTCTGGTGGGAGCCGGAATGGATCCCGACGCCGGGTGTCGGCTGGAAGGTCGGTGCGGGCGATCAGTGGGACAACAATACGTGGTTCGACTTCCACGGTAACGCGCTGCCGTCGCTCGACGCGTACCGTCAGCGGTAACGCATCACGGCATCGCGGTGTCACCGCATCGGCGCATCGCGCGTCAGTGCGGTGCATCGAAGCGCCGCCGCGCAGGCGCGTGGGTGCCGCCCCGCTCTCCGCGCGCATCCCGGACGAGCAGCGCGAACGCAACGAGCGCGAGCGCGCCACACCCGGCGAATGTCGCGCGATAGCCGAACAGGTCGACGCACGCGCCCGACAGCACGCCCGACGCGATCGAACCGACGCGTGCGGTGCTGAAGAACATCGCGGTCGCGGTGCCGGGGCGCGTGGGCATCAGGTCAACTACGCGCGTCATCCCTAGGCACGACGTGATCGCGACCACGGCGGCGCTCAGCAGTTGCAGCGGCAGGATCATGTCCACCCGCGTCACCGCCGCGAGCCCGATGAAATACGTCGCGTGCACGACCGCGCACGCGCTCAGCCAGCGTGCCTTGTCGAGCCGCGTCGAGCGGATGCCGAGCCACAGCATCATCGGAATCTCGAGCAGCGCGGCCAGGCCCAGCGCGGCCGACACGTTCGCCGGCGTGCCGCCGAGCGCGCGCACGATGTAGAGCGGCAGCACGATCATCGTCGCGTTCGCCGCGAGCCCCATCAGCGTGAGCGCGACGAGGGTTCGCCGCACGGTCGCGCGCGGTGCGACGACGACCGCCACCGGCGCATCGTCCCGCGGCGTCGCCGCGCGATCGGCCCTGCGCGCCGGAACCGCCGCAGGCCGCGGCGCCGGTTCCGGAATCCGCGCGACGATCGCCGCGCACGCGACGAAGCCCGCGGACGCCGCGAGAAAGAGCCCGGTAAAGCCGGTCTGCGCGAGAATCAGCGCACCGAGCGCGGGACCGAACACCCATGCGACCGACAGCATCGTGCGCAGCGCGGCCGATGCGAGCTCGCGCTGCGCGTCGTCGTCGACCGGCAGCACGGCGCGCGCGAACGAGAAGATCTGCGACAGCGACACGGCGCCCGCACCGAGCAGGATCGTGCCGACCGCGATCACCGGCCCGTGCGCGCGCAGCACGCACAGCAGCGCGAAACCGAGCGCGGCGGCGGCCAGCGACACGACGAGCAGCGGCCGATGCCGGTCGCGACGATCCGACCAGCGTCCGGCCCACGTGCTGGCGACGACGCCGCTCGCCGCGATCAGCGTCATGAAGAGGCCCGCGACGAACGGCGACATCCCCGTGGCTGCCACGCCGAACAGCGACAGGTACGGCGCCGTGAAGGACATCGCGACGCCGAGCATCAGCGCCGCGGCGGACAGCGGCACGAAATGCGCGATGCCCGCGACGCGCGCGACATGCAACCGCAACGACCGCAGCGACTGCATCGCGTCAGTCCGGCTCGACCCATGCGGCGACATCGACCGCGCCGAGTTCGGGGCCGCCGAGCACGAAGCGCGCGCCGTCCGGCGCGGGCAGCGTGCACGGCACATCGCCGTAGTTGAACGCGAACACGACACGCCCGCGCCGACGCAACCGCACACCGTCCGGCAGCGCGCGCACCGGCAGGCCGGCATCGCGCGCGCAGCGGCCCACGATCGCGCGCAACAGCGTGCGATCGAAGCAGGCGGTCGCCATCGTCACGTTGCCACGCCGCACGAGCGCAGGCACGCCGTCGTCGCACGCGGCGAGCACGTCGATGCCGGTCGCCGATGCGAGATCGACGTGATCGCGCCATTTCAGCGCATGGCCGTCGACACCGTCGAACGCGACGCGCGGCGCGAGCGACGGCCGCAGCGACTCGACCTGCCCGATCCGCATCGGCAGCACGTCGCGCAGCTTGCCCGGCGCGAGGCCCGGCACGATCGCGAAGTCCTCGGTGCGGGAGCCCGTGCGCGGCCCGAACAACCACTGCGCGGCCCCCTGCGCGACTTGCGCGACGACGCGATCCGGCACGACCGGCAGTGTCGGCGCGACGACGAGCGCATAACGCGACACGTCGGCATCGGCCGCGACGATGTCGACGTCGAGCCCCAGTTCGCGCAGGGCGCGATACCAGTCGAACGCATGCTGCTGATAATCGAAACCGGCGCCGTGCGGCTGAATCCGGATCATCCAGTCGGCCGCGTAATCGAACAGCAGCGCAACCTGGGCCGCCCCGCGCTCGGCGGCGACCAGCGCGGGATCCAGCACGGCCAGCTCGCGCGCGACACGCGCCACTTCATGACCGCCCGGCGACAGCCGGTCGTCCGGCGCGTTGAGCCCCGAGTGCAGTTGCTCCTGCGCATGCGGATACTGCCGCCAGCGGAAATACGACACGAGTTCCGCACCATGCGCGAACGCTTCCCAGGTCCACAATCGCACCGCGCCGGCGTGCGGCACCGGGTTGTAAGGCCCCCAGTTGACGGGCCCCGCCTGTTGCTCCATCACCCACATCCGGCCGTTGCCGACGCCGCGATACAGGTCGTGCGAGAACGCCGACACATCGGGATGCCCGATGCGGGCCCAGCGCCGCTTGTCCGCTTCGTCGAGCGGCAGCACTTCGGTGCGCGGCACCGGATAGCTGTCCCACGCGGCGACGTCGAGGCCGCCGCGCGCGAATGCGTAGTGATCGAACTCGCTGAAAAAGCCCATGAAATTGTGCAGCACGTCGCGGCCCGGCGCGTGCGGCCGGATCGCGTCGACCTGCACCGCATGAAACCGCGCGACCTCGTCCGACTGATAGCGCCGGAAGTCCAGCAGATGCGCGGGGTTCGCATCGGTCGGCGTATGGCGCGGCAGTTCGATCTCGTCGAAGCGGCGATACTCCATGCTCCAGAACACGTTGCCCCACGCACGGTTCAGCGCGCCGATCTCGCCGTAGCGCACGGCGAGCCACGCCCGAAAGCCTTCGAGCGCCGCGCGCGTGTAGCTCGGCAGCGTGTTGTGGCAGCCGAGCTCGTTGTCGGTCTGCCATGCGATCACCGCCGGATGCGCGCCGTAGCGCCGCGCCATCGCGTCGACGATGCGCACGCAGTGCTCGCGATACACGGGGCTCGCGATGTCGTAATGGCGACGCGAACCGAACTGCCACGCCGCGCCGTCCGCGCCGACCGGCAAAATCTCCGGATGGCGATCGACGAGCCATTTCGGCGGCGCGGCGGTCGGCGTGCCGAGCACGATCTTCAACTGCCGGCTCGCGAGCGTGTCGATCGCGTCGTCGAGCCACGCCCAGTCGTAGCGGCCGGGCTCCGGCTCCATCCGGCTCCACGCGAATTCGGCGATCCGCACGCGGGTCAGGCCCAGTTCGGCCATTCGCCGCGCATCGCGGTCCCACTGTTCGCGCGGCCAGTGTTCGGGGTAATAGCAAACGCCGAGGTGCATCGTGAGTTCCTTGCAGAAGAAAGAAGACGGGACGGGTCAGCCCTTGGTCGCGCCGAACGTGAGGCCCGCGACGAAGTGTTTCTGCATCGCGAAGAACATCAGCACCGACGGCAGCGCGGCGAGCACCGAGCCGGCCGACACGATGTTCCAGGCGGTCGTCCACTGCCCCTTGAGCGCGGCGACGCCGACGGTGATCGGCGCCGCGTCGTCGCCCTGCGTGAGGCACAGCGCCCAGAAGTAGTCGTTCCACACGAACGTGAACACGAGGATCGCGAGCGCGGCGAGCGCCGGCCGCACGAGCGGCAGCACGACGCGCCAGTAGATCGCCCACTCGGACGCGCCTTCGACACGCGCGGCCTCGATCAGCTCGAACGGCAGCTCGCGGATGAAGTTGCGCAGGAACAGCGTGCAGAAGCCGGTCTGGAACGCCGTATGGAACAGCACGAGCGCCCACACGGTGTTATAGAGGCCGACGCCAAGCATGATCTGTCGCACCGGGATCATCAGGATCTGGATCGGCACGAAGTTGCCGGCGACGAACAGCCCGAGCAGCACGAGGTTGCCGCGGAACCGGTAGTTCGCGAGCGCGTGCCCCGCGAGCGACGCGAGCAGGATCGACGCCGCGACCGACGGCACCGTGATCAGGATGCTGTTCGCGAAGTAATGGAGCATCGGCGTCTGCGTGAGCGCGGCGCCGTAGTTGTCGAGCAGCGCGAACTGCTTCGGCCAGTCCCAGTAGTGGCCGGCCATGATCTCGTCGGTCGAGCGGATCGACGTGACGAGCACCGCGAGCAGCGGCACGAGCCACAGCGCGAGCGCGCACGGCAGCGACAGCCGGTACAGAACGCGGGCGGGGCGTCCCCAGCGGGACACGGGCATCGGATACATGTTGTTATCCTTACGATTCGACGCGCACCAGCTTGCGCAGTTGCCACACGATATAGACGAGCATGATCGCGAACAGCACGACCGCGATCGCGGCCGAATAGCCTTCGCGGTAGTACTTGATCGCCTGGTCGACCATGAAGTACGCGAGCACGGTCGAGCTGTCGAACGGGCCGCCGCCCGTCATCACCGAGATCAGGTCGAAGCTGCGCAGCGCGCCGATCACGGTCAGCACGACGGCCATGAAGGTCGCGGGGCGCAACTGCGGCAGGATCACGTGCCACAGCAGCATGAAGCCGCGCGCGCCTTCCATCCGCGCCGCCTCGACGATCTCGCCGTTGATGCCGGTCAGCCCGGTCAGGTACAGGATCATGCAAAACGGGATCTGCGGCCACAGCGCGGCGACGATCACGCCGTAGGTCGCATGGCGCGGATCGCCGAGCACCGGAATCCCGTGCCCGACGATCAGCTTCAGCAGCCCGAAGGTCGGATCGTAGAACCACGAGAACACCAGGCCGACCACGACGCCCGGCAGCACGAACGGTGCAAAGAACAGCGACTTCACGAGCCGGATCCCGAACACGTTCTGGTTCAGGTACAGCGCGAGCGCGAGGCCGAGCGGCGGCGCGGCGAGGAACAGCACGAGCCACAGCACGTTGTTCCTCAGCGCGACGTAGAACGTGTCGGACGCCAGCAGCTCGCGATAGTTGTCGAGCCCGGCGAACGTCATCGGCGTCATCCCGTCCCAGTGATGGAAGCTCAGCCAGATGCTGCTGACGATCGGATACAGCACGAACACGGTGAACAGCGCGAAACCGGGCAGCACGAACCACAGGGCCGCGCGGTTGCGGCGGCGCGCGAGTGACGCGCGTTCCGGCCGCCGCGCGCCGGCGTCGCGGCGCGCGACGCTTTCGGACAGGCTGGTTGACATGAGATGACCTTCGACGAAACGGGCGTGACGAACCAAACGAACCAAACGAACCGGGCAAACGTAGCGGGCATGACGGGCATGACCGCGACAACGACGCGCCGGCCCGGCCGCGCGGCGCGCTACTTCCGGTAGATGCGCTTGCGGGTTTGCTCGAGGCGCTGCAGGATCGCGTCGAGTTGCGTCGGATCGGACAGGAACTGCTGCATCGCCTTCATCCCCTCGTCCGCCATTTCCTTCGTCATGTCGCGGTCGTAGAACTGCGCGATGCCGCCCGGTGTCGTCGCGAGCGTGTGGAAGCCGATCCTCGAGATCGGATCCTGCGGCTCCGGCGCCTTGTTGTTCGACGGCAGCTGCCCCATCCCCTTCGCGAACTCGCCGCTCACCGCCGGCTGCCCCATGAACGCGAGGAAGCGCCGCGCATCGGCCTTGTTGTGTGCTTTCGCCGGAACGATCAGCACGTTGACCGGGCCATCCTCGGCAAGCGGCACCGATGCGTCGATCACCGGGAAACGGAAGAAGCTGATCGGGTTGCGCGTCGCGCTCAGCAGGCCCGCCGAATACCAGGTGCCCATCAGCGTCATCGCGGCCTGGCCGTTGACGATCAGCGGGCTCAGCGAATCGACGTCGTAGGACAGCGCGTTGTCGATGAAATACTTGTCGTCGATCAGCTTCTTCCAGGCCGCGTACACCGCCCGCACGCGCGGATCGGTGTAGGCGACGTCGCCGGCCATCAGCTTCTGGTGAAACGCGTAGCCGTTGATCCGCAGGTCGAGATAGTCGAACCACGCGGCGAGCGTCCACGCATCGCGCGCGGCCACCGCGATCGGCGCGATGCCGGCCGCCTTCAGCTTGCGGCACGCGTCGAGAAACTGCGTCCAGTCGGCCGGCTCGCCGTGAATGCCGGCCTTCTCGAACAGGTCCTTGCGATAGAACAACCCGTACGCGTCATAACCGAGCGGCAAACTGTAGAGCTTGCCGCCGTAGGTCGACGACTGCTTCACCGCCGCATAGGTATCGTTCCAGCCGTTCTTCCGCCAGTCCGCGCTCAGGTCCTCGATCAGCCCGCGCTTCGCGAAATACGCGAGCCGCTCGCCGTTGTTCCAGCTCAGCACGTCGGGCGGATCGGTCGCGAGCCAGCCGGACATCTGCACCTTGTACGCCTCCTCGCCGACGTAGCTGACCTTCAGGTCGATATCCGGATTCACCTTGTGGAACTGGTCGAATGCGGCCTGCCACGTCGCGCGCTGGTTGCCGCGCGCGGCGACGTTCACCTTGAGCGTGCCCGCGTCGGCCGTGCCCGCGGCAAACGCCGCGGCAGTCGTCAGGGCAAGCAGCAGTCGGCTCGCACGAAGTCTCATCGTTGTCTCCTGGTCTGGGTGTGTGAGTGCCGCGTCGCGCGCGGCGGGTCGGCATGGCGCCGCTACGCGAACGCCGCTTCGGCTTGAAGCGCCGGCAACGCCATGCCGGCTTCGTCGAACAGGTGGCAGCGCGACGGCGGCACGTGAAACGCGTGGCGCTCGCCGCGCCGCAACGCGGCCTGCCCCGGCAGTTTCGCGAGCAGCGGCACGCCATCGGGCTGGTCGAGATGCACATAGGCGGCTTCGCCGAGCTGCTCGACCAGCGCGACGTCGCGCACGATCGCCGGCAGCCCCGCATCGCCGGCCGCGGCGAGCGTCAGATGCTCGGGGCGAATCCCGAGCGTCACGCGCGCGCCGCTGCCGACGTGGCGCGGCAACGGATGATCGGGCAGCGTCAGCGTTTCGCCGGTGCCGTCCAGGCACAGCCGGCAACCGGTCGCATCGCTCGACGCGACGACGGCCGGCAGGAAATTCATGCGCGGCGAGCCGATGAAGCCCGCGACGAAGCGGTTGGCCGGCCGGTGATACAGCTCGAGCGGCGCGCCGGCCTGCGCGATGCTGCCGAAGCGCGCGACGTCGTCGCCCGCGTGCAGCAGCACGATCCGGTCGGCGAGCGTCATCGCCTCGATCTGGTCGTGCGTGACATAGACCGAGCTCGATTGCGTGAAGCGCGCGTGCAGGCGCGCGATCTCGACGCGCGTCTGGCCGCGCAGCGTCGCGTCGAGATTCGACAAAGGCTCGTCGAACAGGAACACGCGCGGCTCGCGCACGATCGCGCGGCCGATCGCGACGCGCTGCCGCTGCCCGCCCGACAACGCCTTCGGCTTGCGCTCGAGCAGCGCCTCGAGCTGCAGCACGCGCGCGGCCTCGCTCACGCGGCGGCGAATCTCGTCCTTCGGCGTGCCCGCGATCCGCAGCCCGAAACCGATGTTGTCGAACACGGTCATGTGCGGAAACAGCGCATAACTCTGGAACACCATCGCGACGCCGCGCTCGGCGGGTGGCGTGTCGTTCATCCGCGCGCCGCCGATCCGCAGCTCGCCGTCGGTCACGTCCTCGAGCCCGGCGATCATCCGCAACAGCGTGGATTTTCCGCAGCCCGACGGGCCGAGAAACACGCAAAACTCGTGCGACGCAATCTCCAGGTTCACGTCGCGCAGCACCGGCGCATGGTCGCCGTAGCGCTTCGAGACATCCTTCAATGAAATGGCGGTCATCGCGCTCTCCTGTCGTCCGTCATGCGTGTCGGATCGGAAAATTTAAACGCTTAAATTTCGATGGCGCGATTCGCCCGGTTCGCCGTACCATGTCGTCTCCTTCCTCTGATGTGTCGAGAAATTAGCGTATCGGTTGTCCCTGTGCAACTTGTGGGACGCACTCCCAGAATATGAGCAGACTCTCCCCCGCATCGCTTTCCCCGCACCACGCTGCCCGTCCGGCCGGAGGCCGCGGATGGTGACGCTCGCGCAAGTCGCGCAGCGCGCGAACGTCACCGCGGCGACCGTCTCGAACGTGCTGCGCAATCCGCAGAAGGTGAAGCCGGCGACCGTCGAGCGCGTGATGGCGGCGATCCGCGAACTCGGCTATCGGCCGAACCTGACCGCGCGCGCGCTGGCCGAAGGCCGCACGTCGACGCTCGCGCTGATGCTGTCGAACATCACCAACCCGTTCTATCCGGAGTTCGTGCTGGCCGCCGAGCGCGAGGCGCGCAAGCGCGGCCATTACCTGCTGGTGTCCAATACCGACGACGATCCGGCGATCACGCGCAACTACCTCGAGCGGATCGCGGGCACGCTCGCGGCCGGCGCGATCGTGATGAACACCGATCTCGCCGAAGCCGAACTCGCCGACATCGCGCGTCACGGCGCGTCGATCGTGCTGTGCATGTGGGAACACGTGCATGCGTCGCGCACGCTGCCGTGCGTGACCGTCGATTTCGCGGCGGCGGGCGCGCTCGCGGCCGCGCATCTGTCGGGGCTTCGCCATCGCGCGTTTGGCGCGCTCGTCGGGAAAGGCTCGGGTGGCCCGCAGTCGGTGCGGCTGCGCGGCTTCGCCGACGAACTCGCGGCGCGCGGTCATCCGCCCGACGCATTGACGGCCGTGCCGGCGCACGACTCGATCGAAGGCGGCTACGAAGCGGCCGCCGCGCTGCTGCGCGAGCAGCCCGGCCTCACCGCACTGTTCGCGACCAACGATCTGATGGCGATCGGCGCGATGCAGGCGGCCGCCGATCTCGGGCTGCGCGTGCCGGCCGACCTGTCGGTGGTCGGCATGACGGATATCCAGCTCGCCCACCAGTTCCGCCCCGCGCTGACGACGGTGCGGTTCCCGACGTCGCAGATCGCCGCGCGCGCGATTGCGCTGACGCTCGACATGATCGACGGCATCGAGCCGGCCGCGGCCGTGCACACGATCGGCGCGCCGGAACTCGTCGTGCGGGAATCGACGGGGGTCGCGCCGGGGTGACGCGCACTCAGAATGTGTGCCGGATCCCCGCATGCACCATCAGCTGCTTCGACGTCGACGACAGGTCGGCCGCTCCCGGGATAACCGCCTGA
The DNA here is from genome assembly GCF_052045245.1 of Burkholderia sp. 22313. Classification (NCBI taxonomy): domain Bacteria; kingdom Pseudomonadati; phylum Pseudomonadota; class Betaproteobacteria; order Burkholderiales; family Burkholderiaceae; genus Burkholderia; species Burkholderia sp. 22313. The sequence continues at coordinate 94,333 of NZ_JBQEON010000002.1, read as the reverse complement.
TCGAGCGACGAGCCGGTCGCGTCGCCCGCGATCCGCTGGTACGCGCCCATCAGGTACACGTCGGTGCGCTTCGACAGGTTGTAGTCGGCCATCAGCCCGAGCGAATGGATCTTCGGTTTCGCGCTGCCCGTGGTCGCGTCGTAGCGCACGGTCGTATACACATACTGCGCGCCGACGAAGAACGCCGGCGTGAACTGGTATTTGCCGTTCACCTCGAAGTTCTGGTACTTGATCGCCGCGACCGCGCCGCCCGCGAGCGGCCCCGTCACGGGTTCGATCGTCTCGCCGCCGAACAGGTAGCCGACGTTCGCGGTCGGCCGCGTGACGTTGCTGTTCGTATACGCGAATCCGACCGTCGCGGGCCCGGCCGTGTAGTTGATGCCGGCCCCGAAGATCCGCAGCCGCGCCGACGCGAAGTTCGCATCCGCGCCGGCCGAGCCCGCCCCCGCGATCGCGCCGCCGGCCGTCGCGCCCGGGTTGTCGGCGTTCAGGAACGCCGCGCCGACGAGCAGGCCGCCCTGCTCGTACTGCGCGCCGACGCTCCACTGCCGGTTGTTCGCGAACCCGGTGTCGTTGCTGAAGCTGTACGTGCCGCCGAACGAGAAGCCGCCGAAATCCGGGCTCGCGTACTTGACCGTGTTGTTCACGCGGAACGTGTTGCCGGTGTTGTCGTTGTCGAGCGGATGCGAGAACGGGTAGACGCCCCAGCTGCCGTTCGCCGTCGTCGGCGCGAGATAGTCGACGACGGCGTCGTATTGCCGGCCGAGCGTCAGCGTGCCGAAGCGCGTGCTGCCGAGCCCGACGTAAGCCTGCCGCCCGAACATGCGGCCGCCCTGCGCGAGCGTGCCGCTGTTCACGTTGAAGCCGCTCTCGATCTGGAACAGCGCGTTGTAGCCGCCGCCGAGATCCTCGGTGCCCTTCAGCCCCCAGCGGCTGCCCTGCGCGAAGCCGCTCGCCATTTGCCACGCACCGTGGCCACCGACGTTGTTCGTATAGTCGATGCCCGCATCGATCAGCCCGTACAACGTGACGTTGCCTTGCGCGAACGCCGACACCGGTGCCGCGCAGAGTGCCGGCATCGTGACGAGAAAAAGTCTCCAGTTCATTCGTTTTCCTTATTGATATATCGAGTGCTGCCCGGCTGCCGAGGTACAGCCCGGCTCACTTCGCGCCGTAGATGTCGAAATCGAAGTACTTGCGGTTGATCCGCTGGTACGTGCCGTTCGCGAGGATCGTCGCCAGCGCGTGGTTGAATGCGTCGCGCAGGTCGGCGTCCTGCTTGCGCAGCCCGAGACCGTCGCCTTGCCCGAAGTACTTCGCGTCGTCGATCGCCGCGCCGACGAACGTGAAGTCCTTGCCTTGCGGTTTCTTCAGGAAGCCGTCGCTGGCCGCGATCGATGCCTGGAACGCCGCGTCGAGCCGGCCCGTCACGAGATCGGCGTACACCTGGTCCTGGTTCTGGTACGACTCGATCTGCACGCCGGCCGGCTGCCAGTTCGCGATCGCGTAGTCGGCCTGCGCGGAGCCCTGCTCGACGCCCACCCGCTTGCCCTTCAGCGACGCGGCCGTCGGCAGCAACGGCGAGCCCTTGCGGGCGATCAGCCGCGCCGGTGCGTTCGAGATCCGGTTCGTGAACGCGATCTGCTGCATCCGCTTCGGCGTGATCGTCATCGACGACGCGATCACGTCGAACTTGCGCGCGAGCAGCCCCGGAATCATCCCGTCGAAGCTCGACTCGACCCACACGCAGCGCGCATGCAGCTCCGCGCACAAGGCGTTCGTGATGTCGACCCCGAAGCCGGTCAGCGAGCCGTCGGGCTGCTTGTATTCGAGCGGCGGATAGGTGGGATCGACCGCGAGGCGGATCTCCTTGCCCGTCCAGTCGCCCGCATGCGCGGCCCCTGCCACCGTCGTTGCCGTGAGCGCCACCGCGAGCGCCGCCATCCACTGTTTCATTGCCTGTCTCCTGGTTTCCATCGTTGAAGGTAAATCGAATCCGTGCGTCCGCCTGTTCGGCTCACGCGAGGTAGCGCTCCGCGAGCGCGATCCAGTAACTCGCGCCCATCGCCAGGCACGCGTCGTTGAAGTCGTAGCCGGGGTTGTGCAGCCCGCAGCCGGCCGCGCCGTCGCCGTTGCCGATCGACAGGTAGCTGCCCGGGCACGCGTCGAGCATGAACGCGAAATCCTCGCTCGCCGCGATCGGCCGCAAATGCGGAATCAGTGCGGCGTCGCCGCCCCATTCGCGCGCGACGTCCCGCGCAAACGCCGTTTCCGCCGCGTGATTGACGAGCACCGGATAGCCGTGGCGATAGTCGATCTCGGCCGTCGCGTCGTAGCTGGCGGCCTGGCCCTGCACGATCGCGCGGATGCGCCGTTCGAGCAGCGCGCGCACGTCCGGCGACAGCGCCCGCACGCTCAGTTCGAGATCCGCATGCGGCGGAATCACGTTCGACGCGGTGCCCGCGTGGATCGAGCCGGCCGTCACGATCGCCAGCTCCTGTGGATTCACGTTGCGCGACACGACGGTCTGCAGCGCCATCACGATCGACGCGCACACGACCACCGGATCGATCGTCGTGTGCGGTGCCGCGCCGTGGCCGCCGCGCCCGGTGACGCGCACCCGCACCTCGTCGGCCGACGCCATCGCCGGACCGTCGCAGAAGCCGAGCACGCCGGCCGGCAGGCCCGGCACGTTATGCATCGCGAACACGGCATCGCACGGGAACTGCGTGAACAGCCCGTCGTCGAGCATCCGCTTCGCACCGCCGAGCCCTTCCTCCGCCGGCTGGAAAATCAGGTTCAGCGTGCCGCTGAAGCGCTCGCGCTCGGCCAGGCAGCGGGCCGCCGCGAGCAGCATCGCCGTGTGGCCGTCGTGGCCGCAGGCGTGCATCACGCCATCGCGCCGGCTCGCATGCGGCAGCCCGGTCGTCTCGCGGATCGGCAGCGCGTCCATGTCGGCGCGCAGCCCGAGCCGCTTCCCGGCGCCGCGACTGAGCGTGCCGACCACGCCGGTGCCGCCGAGCCCGCGCGTGACCCGATAACCCCATGTTGTCAGGCAATCGGCGACGAGGTCGCTCGTCGCGTGTTCCTCGAACCCGAGTTCCGGATGCGCGTGCAGCCGGTGGCGCAGCGCGATCATCTCCGTCTCGATGGCCGCCATTTCAGGCGCAATACGTGTTCGATCCAACCCCGATACTCCTCGATAGATGCCGCGTGGCGATTGCCGGAATGGCTGATCGTTGGCGAGATCGTAGGCAGCGAAAAAACCGGCGAACAGCCGCAGTTTCGTTATGATGACAACCTTTCGTTGTCGGCATTCACGCCATCATTCTCGCCATCATTCACCCCATTTCGCACCATGAGCACGATCAAGCTGCATCAGTTGCAGGCGCTCGTCGCGAGCGCGGAGGCCGGGAGCATCCGCGGCGCGGCGCGCACGCTCGGGTTGTCGCAGGCGGCCGTCACGCGCGCGCTGCGCGAGCTGGAGGCCAGCGAGCGCCTGCCGTTGCTGGTGCGCGCGCCGGAAGGCATCGGCTTCACCGAATACGGGAAGACGCTGCTCACCCACGCGAAGCTCGTGCTCAAGCAGCTCGAGCATGCGCAGAGCGATCTCGAACGGATGCGCGGGCGCGTCGAGGGGCGGCTGAGTGTCGGCGTCACGCCGTGGCTGACGATGACGTTTCTCGCGGACACCGTGCTGCAGTTTCGCGAACGGATGCCCGACGTGCGCCTCGAACTCTACGAAGCGCTGATGGCCGTCGCGCAACCGCTGCTGCGCGACGGCAGCATGGATTTCGCGCTCGGCCACGTGCAGTCGGGCAGCGGCGCGCGGGAATTCGCGTTCGAGCCGCTGCTGCGCTACGACACGTCGGTGATGGTGCGCGCCGGGCATCCGCGCGAACGCGCGAAGTCGGTACACGACCTGCTCGACTGCGACTGGGTGCTGAATTCGTCGGCCGACGGCCAGGCCGCGCTCGTCGACTATCTGTTTACGCGGCACGGTGCGCAGATCGACGAACGGCGCATCGTGCGCGCGCAGTCGGTCGCGATGCTGCAGACGATGCTCGAACAGGCCGGCATGGTCACGTGGTGCCCGACGATCCTCGCGGCGGTGCAGCCGTTCGGCGAGCGGATGCGCGTGCTGTCGCTGCGGGAAACCTTCGAGCCGAGCGAACTCGGCATCGTCACGCGCCGCAGCAGCACGTCGAGCGACGCCGCGCGCTGCTTCATCGACTGCCTGCTGCAAGTGATCCGGCGGCATGCGCGGTCGGCGCGCAAGGAGGATCTCGCGCTGTTTCGCACGCTGGCGCTGCTGATCTGACCACGCGCGGCGACCGCCGCCGGCATCGCGCCCCGCACCGGCGGGGCTCATCCAGCATCCGGGCATGACCGGGTAGACCGCCGGCGTTACCTTGTTCTATACTGCCCCCCAGTATCCGGAACCCACGATCCCATGCCGCACTCCCCCGAAGAGAAGAAACGTGTCCTGACCCGCGTTCGCCGCGTCCGCGGGCAGTTGAACGCGCTCGAGCAAGCGCTCGAGGAGGGAGCGGACTGCGGCCCGGTGCTTCAGCAACTGGCTGCGATCCGCGGCGCGATCAACGGCGTGATGGCCGGCGTGCTCGAAAGCCATTTGCGCGAGGAATTTATCCAGCTCGCGGATGCCCCGCGGCCTTCTTCCGAATCGATCGACGATATCGTGACCCTCGTTCGGTCCTACTTGCGCTGACGGGCGCAGGATCGTCGACGATCCGCTCCATTCGAAGATTTTTTAAAAGGGATTGCCATGAAGTCACGTGCCGCAGTTGCATTCGAGGCGGGTAAGCCGCTCCAGATCGTCGAGATCGACGTCGAACCGCCCCGCAAGGGTGAAGTCCTCGTCAGGATCACCCACACGGGCGTCTGCCACACCGACGCGTTCACGTTGTCGGGCGACGATCCGGAAGGCCTGTTCCCCGCCGTGCTGGGCCATGAAGGCGCCGGCATCGTGGTCGAAGTCGGTGAAGGCGTGACGAGCGTGAAGCCCGGCGACCACGTGATTCCGCTCTACACCGCCGAATGCGGCGAGTGCCTGTTCTGCAAGAGCGGCAAGACCAACCTGTGCGTATCGGTGCGCGCCACCCAGGGCAAGGGCGTGATGCCCGACGGCACCACGCGGTTCAGCTACAACGGCCAGCCGGTCTATCACTACATGGGCTGCTCGACGTTCAGCGAATACACGGTCGTCGCCGAAGTGTCGCTCGCGAAGATCAACCCGGATGCGAACCCGGAGCAGGTCTGCCTGCTGGGCTGCGGCGTCACGACGGGCCTCGGCGCGGTGAAGAACACCGCCAAGGTGCAGGAAGGCGATACGGTCGCCGTGTTCGGCCTCGGCGGCATCGGCCTCGCGGTGATCCAGGGCGCGAAGCTCGCGAAGGCCGGCCGCATCATCGCGATCGACACCAACCCGGGCAAGTTCGACCTGGCACGCGTGTTCGGCGCCACCGACTGCGTCAACCCGAAGGATCACGAAAAGCCGATCCAGCAAGTGATCGTCGACATGACCGGCTGGGGCGTCGACCACAGCTTCGAGTGCATCGGCAACGTCAACGTGATGCGTGCCGCGCTCGAATGCGCGCACCGCGGCTGGGGCCAGTCGGTGGTCATCGGCGTCGCGGGCGCCGGCCAGGAAATCTCGACGCGCCCGTTCCAGCTCGTCACCGGTCGCCGCTGGCTGGGCACCGCGTTCGGCGGCGTCAAGGGCCGCTCCGAACTGCCGGGCATGGTCGAGGATGCGATGGCCGGCACGATCCAGCTCGCCCCGTTCGTCACGCACACGATGCCGCTCACCGGCATCAACGAAGCGTTCGACCTGATGCACGCAGGCAAGTCCATCCGGACCGTCGTGCATTACTGAAATACGCGTCGGGAGACGGGTTTCCGCGACCGGTCCCCTGCGCGATGCGCGCCGGCAAGCCGCAAGGCTTGCCGGCGCGACGCATTTCAAATCATCCGCCGTCGGGCGCGAAGCCGACACAGCTCGATACGCTCACGCGAGCGGCCCGACCACGACGTCCGGGCATCAATCCCGCCGCCCATCGGCACGCGGCGACATCAGGAACGGCGCGTAATGAATCGTGTACGCGACGAACGCGACGATCCAGCACGCACCTGACGCATCGAGCCAGACCGCGTACGGCACCCCCGGAATCAGCGGCCCGAACACGCGCATCACCGCCGCACCGATCACCAGCCAGTAACACAGCTGTTCCCACGGCCCGGCAACGAGCATGCGCCCCGTGTGGCCGAGCGCCGTGCGCGTGATCATCGCGATGATCGCGCCGCCGATCGCGCCGACGGTCAACGCATGCACGGCGAGCGAGTGCGCGACCACGCCCGCGACCGACAACGCGAGCAGCACGAAGCCGACCGGAATCCACAGGCATGACACGTGCAGGATCCACACGATCGGCCGCTTGCCGACCCGCCACGAATGCCAGCCGGCGAGCCGCCAGGCATGCAGCACGGCGGTGGCGAGCGCCGCGGCGATCAGCAGCGTCGCGGGCGCACCGAGCGCATCCGCGAACAGCGTCAGCGCGACCGCGGGCGCCGCGAGCGCGTCCACGATCCTGAAGCGGCGAATCTTGAACCCGGGGATCGCGTTCATCGTGAACATCGGCACGATGCGCCCGGTGATCACCGCGACGAAGAACACGACGAGCCCCGTCGCCGCGTAGGCCTCACGCAGCGCGAGATCGGTCCGCCCCGTCATCACGGCCGTATGGAACAGCACGTTCAACGCACCGAACAGCAACAGCGCGACCGGCAGGAACACGTTGTGCCGGTTCTTCGCCGAGATCAGCACACGCAGCAGCACGATGGCCGTCACCGGCAGGAACAGCGCATCGACGACGGCCGCGGGCAGCGCCGGCCCCGACCAGACGAGCACGCGCCCCGCCAGCCAAAGCAGCCACAGCGCGGCGAGCGCGGGGCCGCGCAGCGTGTCGCGCGCGGTCCACGCGCGCGTGGCGGTCAACAGGAAACCGACGACGATCGCGGCCACGAAGCCGAAGATCATCTCGTGCACGTGCCACATGAGCCCGGTCATCGCGCCGGCACGCCCGGCCGCCGGCATGCCGTGCCACGCCGCGAGCCACACCGCGACGGCGATGGCCGCGAACGGCGCACCGGTCAAATAGAACGGCCGCAGCCCAAGCTGCAGCAACGGCAGCGTATCGGGCGCCGACGGGGCCCGCATCGGTTCGCTGATTTTCATGAACGTCTCCGGCATTCGAGGATGACGTCATTCATCCTAGTCCCGTGACGCGCAAGGTGGGGGCGTGCCCCTACGCGGCGCAGTGGCATCGTCCGCGTTCATGACGTGCGTCAAGCTCGCGCGCTCACGCCTGTGCCAGACTTTCAACCGGGCGCGCGCGTCAGCCCCGCACGCGCCGCATCCTGAGCGTCGCCGACGGCGATTCCCCGAACGCGCGCTTGTAGTCGATCGCGAACCGCCCGAGGTGCGCGAAACCCCATTTCAGCGCGATGTCCGTCACCGATGCGAGCCCCGGTGTCGCTTCGTCGAGCAGTTCGTCGCGCACATGTTGCAGCCGCAACTGGCGCACGAAGGCCATCGGCGTGAGGCCGTGGCGATTGCGGAACCCGGCGAACAGCGTGCTCGGGCTGACGCCCGCGAGTTCGGCGAGCCGTTCGATCGTCAGCGGCTCGTCGACATGCGCGCGGATGTAGTCCTCGACGCGCCGCACATAGAACGGCGCGAGCGGCGCCGGCGCCGCGCGGGTGCCGTTGCGTGCGGTGTTCGGGTGGCCGTACAGCAACAGGTTGAGCAGCGTCGATTCGAGTTGCTCGAACGCGAGCGGATGGCGCAGCGGATGCCCGTCGGTGGCGATCGCGTCGGCCAGCATCGGCAGCATTTGCGCGAGGCATGCGCCCTGCGGCGACGCCAGGCTGAATTCCGGCTCGAACTCCACCGGCACGCGCCGGTCGTCGCCGAAATGCCGCCGCGCATGCCGCTCCATCACCTCGCGCTCGATGCGCAGGATCACTTGCGGGCATGCTTCGCCCCACCGCATCCGCAACGACAGCGTCGGCGACAGCAGCGACGCGGTGTCGGGCGACGACACGAAGCGCGCCGCGCCGCATTCGATCTCGGCATCGCCGCGCAGCGGCATCTGCAACAGATAGAAGTGTTCGAGCGGCCCGGGTTCGATCGATACCTCGCCGCCGTAATCAAGCAGGTTCAGCGACAGGTTGCCCCAGCGCGCGTGGTGCATGCGGCTGTGCAGCGCGTGCGAATCGCCGGTCAGCGTGAGCCGATGCGGCTTGAACACGTCCGCCACGCGCGCGCGCACTTCGTCGACGTCGTTCGACTGCAGCAACAGCGTGTCGCGATTGAAACAGGTGGCGTCGCCCAGCCAGCCCGTTCCCGAAAATTGCCCCATCGAAGTTCTCCCGTCGTGCTCGATCGCACTTGCGCCGTGCACGCGTTCCCGATTCCGGGGAATCCCGTCGCACGATCCGGATAGCGCCCGGCGTATCCGGACAGTCCGCGTCGCTACACGACGCAAGCCCTGCGTACCTGACGCAAGAAGCGGGCCGTTCGCGCATCGTAGAAAACTGTGCGAGGCTTCCGCATCCGCACATACCCGCAGTGCGCCGCGTTCCGGCCCCGGCGCGGCGGGCCGCTCCACAGGTTTCCGGAATTCGCGGATACCGGTCGAAGAAAGCGGATAGAAACGCGCGTTTCGTCCGCCAATACTGGGCCCATGCAAGCCACGAACGAAATGGAGGGACACATGGAAGGACGATACATCGAGATCCCGTCGCCGGACGGCGGGGCGTTTCGCGCATACCTGAGCACGCCGGCCGGCGGCACGGGGCCCGGCATCGTGCTGTGTCACGAGATCTTCGGCGCGAACGCGACGATGCGCGACGTGGCCGACTATTACGCCGAGGAAGGCTACACGGTGCTCGTGCCCGACCTGTTCTGGCGCCAGGCGCCCGGCATCGAGCTCGGCTACACCGCGCCCGACTTCGAGCGCGCGATGGCGCTGTACCGCGAGTACGACGAGAACAAGGGCGTCGAGGACGTCGCCGCCGCGCTGGCCGTGCTCACGCAACGGCCGGAATGCACGGGCCGCGCGGGCGTGCTCGGCTACTGCCTCGGCGGCAAGCTCGCGTATCTCGCCGCCTGCCGGCTGCCGGAGGTGGCCGCCGCCGTCAGTTACTACGGCGTGGGGATCGAGCACGCGCTCGACGAGGCCGCCCACCTGCGCGGCCGGCTCGTGCTGCAGATCGCCGCGCAGGACCGCTTCTGCCCGCCCGACGCGCAGCAGCGCATCGCCGCGGCGCTCGCGGGGCGCGATGGGGTCGAAGTGTACGTGTACCCGGGCGTCGATCATGCGTTCGCACGCGTCGGCGGCGATCATTTCGACAAGGCGGCCGCGGTGATGGCGCACCAGCGCGCGATCGCCGCGTTCCGCGCGGCGCTCGGCCCGCACTACGACCTGTCCACCCTGTGGGAAGAACATCTGCGGCACGAATTCGACACGCGCAACGTCGATGCGACGATGGCCACGATGGTCGCGCAACCTTACGTGAACCATATTCCGACGCTGACGGGCGGCGTCGGGTACGACGAGCTCAAGCGCTTCTACACGCATCACTTCGTGCATGCGAACCCGCCGGACACGACGATCACGCCGATCTCGCGCACCGTCGGCGCGAGCCAGATCGTCGACGAACTGCTGTTCTGCTTCACGCATACGACCGAGATCGACTGGATGCTGCCCGGCGTCGCGCCGACCGGCAAGCGCGTCGAGATCCCGCTCGTCGCGATCGTCAAGTTCCGCGGCGACAAGCTGTATCACGAGCATATCTACTGGGACCAGGCCAGCGTGCTCGTGCAGATCGGCCTGCTCGACGCGGCCGGGCTGCCCGTCGCCGGCGTGGAAACGGCGCGCAAGCTGCTCGACGAAACCGTGCCGTCGAACCGGTTGATGCAGCGCTGGCACGACCGCGCGTAATGACCGGATACGGCGGCGCGCATTCGACGCGCGCCGCCTTCATTCAATCCTTCCAGGAGACACCCCATGACTGCCCTTGCTGGCAAAGTCGCGATCGTCACCGGCGGCGCCACGCTGATCGGCGCCGCCGTCGCGCAGGACCTGAGCCGCGCCGGCGCGTGCGTCGCGATCCTCGATCTCGATGCGGACAACGGTGCACGCGTCGCCGCTACGCTCGGCGAACGCGGGATGTTCGTCGCCACCGACATCACCGACGACCGCGCGATCGAACACGCGGTGTCGGCCGTCGCCGAACGCTTCGGTGCGATCGACCTGCTGGTCAACCTGGCCTGCAGCTACGTCGACAACGGCATCCAGGCGTCACGCCGCGACTGGCTCGGGGCGATGGACGTCAACGTCGTGTCGGCCGCGATGCTGGTCAAGGCCGTGCATCCGTACCTGACGCGGCGCGGCGGCGGCGCGATCGTGAACTTCAGCTCGATCTCCGCGCAATGCGCGCAGACGGGGCGCTGGCTCTATCCGACCTCGAAGGCCGCGATCCGCCAGCTCACGCGCAGCATGGCGATGGATCTCGCCGCCGACCGGATTCGCGTCAACTCGGTGTCGCCGGGATGGACGTGGTCGCGCGTGATGGACGAGCTGACGCACGGCGACCGCGCGAAGACCGATCGCGTCGCCGCGCCGTTTCATCTGCTCGGCCGCGTCGGCGATCCGTCGGAAGTCGCGCAGGTCGTCACGTTCCTGTTGAGCGATGCGGCGAGCTTCGTAACGGGCGCCGACTACGCGGTGGACGGCGGCTACGCCGCGATGGGCCCCGAGCAGGCCGTGCCGGCGATTCCGCGCCTGGCCGAGTAACCGCGGGCCGTTTCCACCGCTCCGCTCCGTCCCAAGTCATTCGTTCTAAAGGATGTCATCATGAAACGCATCGCTATCGTCGGTGCCGGCCAGTCCGGCCTGCAACTCGCCTTCACGCTGCTCGACCAGGGCTATCACGTCACGCTCGCGACCAACCGCGACGCGCAACAGATCCGCACCGGCAAGGTCATGTCGAGCCAGTGCATGTTCCATACCGCGCTGCAGATCGAGCGCGACCTCGGCCTGAATACCTGGGAAGAAGCGTGCCCGTCCGTCGACGGCATCGGCATTGCCGTGCCGCATCCGGACGGCAACGGCCGCAAGGCGATCGACTGGTCGTCGCGGCTGACCCGCTATGCGCAATCCGTCGACCAGCGCGTGAAGATGGCCGACTGGCTCGACGCGATCCAGCGCCGCGGCGCGGACGTGCGCCTCTGCGACGTCGGCGTGCCGGAGCTCGAGGACCTCGCGCGCAGCCACGATCTCGTGCTGCTCGCCGCCGGCAAGGGTGACGTCGTCAACCTGCTGGGCCGCGACGACGCGCGCAGCGCGTTCGAGCGCCCGCAACGCGCGCTGGCGCTCACCTACGTGAAGGGCATGACGCCGAGCCAGCCGTATTCGCGCGTGCGCTTCAACCTGCTGCCCGGCATCGGCGAATACTTCGTGTTTCCCGCGCTGACCACGACGGGCCCGTGCGAGATCATGGTGTTCGAAGGGATCCCCGGCGGCCCGCTCGACTGCTGGGCCGACGTGAAGACGCCCGAGCAGCATCTCGACCGCAGCCTGTCGTTCCTGCAGCACTACGTGCCGTGGGAATTCGAACGCTGCCGCGACGTCGAACTCACCGATCCGAACGGCGTGCTGTCCGGACGCTTCACGCCGACCGTGCGCAAGCCGTTCTTCCGCCTGCCGTCGGGCCGCACCGTGTTCGGCATGGCCGATGCGGTGGTCGTCAACGATCCGATCACCGGCCAGGGCTCGAACAATGCGGCGAAATGCGCGAAGGTCTACGGCGAGGCGATCCTCTCGCGCGAGGCCGAGCCGTTCGACGAAGGCTGGATGCATGACACGTTCGAGCGCTACTGGGCCTATGCGCAGCATGTCGTGCGCTGGACCAACTCGCTGCTCACCCCGCCGCCGCCGCACATCCTCGAGCTGCTCGGCGCGGCCGGCCAGTTCCCGTCGCTCGCGTCGCAGATCGTCAACGGTTTCGACGATCCGCGCGAATTCTCGCCGTGGTGGTTCGAGCCGTCGGCCTGCGCGGCGCTGGTCCGCGCCCATGCCGCGCGTTCGGAGTAAGCGCCATGGACACCACCGTTTCCTGCCCCCCTGTCCTCGATCCGCTGCAATTGCGCGCCGCCTTCGGGCAGTTTCCGACCGGCGTCACCGTGATCACCACGCGCTCGCCGGACGGACGCAAGGTCGGCCTCACCGCCAATTCGTTCTCGTCGCTGTCGCTCGACCCGCCGCTCGTGCTGTGGAGCCTGCGCAAGGTCGCGCCGAGCCGGCCGGATTTCGTGGCGGCCACGCACTTCGCGATCAATATCCTCGCGCACGACCAGATCGAGCTGTCGCGCCGCTTCGCGACGCCGAGCGCCGACAAGTTCGACGGCGTGCCGCACCGGGATGCGCAGGCCGGCGGCGTGCCCTGCCTCGACGGGGCCAGCGCGCGCTTCGTGTGCCGCAACGTCGGCCATTACGAAGGCGGCGATCACCTGCTGTTCATCGGCCAGATCGAGGAATTCGCTGCGTTCGGCCATGCGCCGCTCGTGTTCCATGCGGGCCAGTACCACGCGATCTCGGCGCATCCCGAACTTTCTCGCGCCGTTTGATTAGTCATACAAATAAAAATTCAGGAGATGGTGATGATGAAATGCGGCTCTCGCCTGCTTGCGATCGCGGGCCTCGTGTTCGCCGGCTTGACCGGACCCACGCCGGCCCATGCAACCGACCTGCCGGCGGTCAACCTGGGGATGACCAGCTTCCTCGACGGGATGCCGCCGGCCGGCTCCGGCTGGTACGGCACGCAGTATCTCGAGTACTACACGGCTGGCCGCATCAACGACAATGCGGGCAACAAGGTCGGGTTGCCGAAGCAGGACATCGACTTGTTCGCGGGGCTGAGCCAGCTCGTCTACCAGGCGCCGCTGACGTTCGGCGGCATGCATCCGGGGCTCGACGTGATCCTGCCGTGGGTGGCGTCCGTGCATACGAACGACGGCATCGGCAACGTCGCGCTGAATTCGCGCGCCGGGTTCGGCGATCTGCTGGTCGGCCCGTTCGTCCAGTTCGATCCGGTAATGGGCGCGCAGGGGCCGCGCTTCGCGCAGCGCGTGGAATTCCAGTTCATCGCGCCAACCGGCGCGTACGATCCGGCACGCGCGATCAATCCGGGCAGCCATTTCTGGTCGTTCGATCCGTACTGGGCCGCGACGTTCTGGGTCACGCCGAAATGGACCGTCTCGTGGCGCCTGCACTATCTGTGGAATGCGACCAATCACGCGCCGGCGACGGCGCTCGGGCCCGACGTGAGCTCGACGCAGGCCGGTCAGGCCGTTCATGCGAACTTCGCGACCGAATACGAAGTGCGGCCCGGGCTGCGGCTGGGGCTCAACGGCTACTGGCTGCGCCAGACCACCGACATGAAGGCGAACGGCCAGGATGTCTCCGGCACGCGGGAAGCCGTGCTGGCGATCGGGCCGGGTGCCATGGTCAGCTTCTCGCCGCAGGATCATCTGCTGTTCAACGCCTACTTCGAGGTCTATGCACGCAACCGGCCGCAGGGCACGCGGCTGGTGCTGCGGTACGTGCATCACTTTCAGTGATGCGCACCCGGCCGGCGTGCCCGGCCGGTTTCATCCGACAAGTGGAGGCCGCATTCGCGATCGCACGTCACGCTGCCGGCTGTTCCGGTGTCGCCTGACCGCTCAGCGTGGGCGCAGATCGCGCCCGTTGCGATCGACCCCGAGGCGATCGCGAAATTCGTCGAAGCCGCTGCCGAAGAACCGGAAGAAGAATGCCGTCGGACGGCCCCGCCCGTCGAGCAACCCGAAATGCCGGCCGACGCTCCGTCCGACCGACATCAGGGTATCGGCCGAATGTGCCGTGCCGGCGAATCCGCCGGCGATGAGGCGGCGCTTGCGTGCATCGGCCGTCGTATCGGCCAGTCTGCAATAGCCGGCCAGCCCCGCATCGACGACACACACCTGTTCGCGGTCGTCACCGACGACAAATTCGGGTTCGCCGCCGTTCGCGGTGATCAAGCCCGCTTCGCCACCCTGTGCGATCGTCCGGATTTCGTCGAGCGGGCGATCGTACAAATTGAATTCGCGCGCGCCGAGCGGATAACAGTAGCTCCGGAAATTTCGCGCGAACGCGGCGTATCCTGCGGCATGCGCTGGCAAGTCGAGCCATTGCCTGAACGCGCCAGCGTCGTGCTTCGCCGGACCGGTTTCGCGGTAAGCCGAATAAGTCGCCAGCACTGCGCTGAACGGATGCCCGGTCGGCACATAGTTGCCGGTCGGAACGGCTGCGACACGCTCACCGCCGGCGCGAACGATGTCGCCGCCGCAATCTCCGCCGGCCACGCTGCGGATGTCATAGCCGATCATGAACAGTGCGGCTTCGAACGCGTGGCAGCGCGCGGCGATCAGACTCGCCCCGTCGCCATGCGGCTCGTCCGCGAACCATGTGGTTCGTTCCAGCACGGCACGGATGATCCAGCCCGCTTGCAACTGCCAGCGCGCCCACGACTCCGCCGGCACCCGACGCGTATGGAACTGCGGCGCGCCCGCCAAACCCAGCGCGCCCGGATCGCGAATCTGCTCGCCGCGCGCCGGCCCTGACGGGAAGCGCAGCGGAGTGTGCCGAACCCCAGCGCGTCCGGCATCGGCGCGAAACCGCTCGGACAGCATCGCCAGTGCCGCGCCGACCCGGCTATCGTAGATCGGCGAACCGGTCGTATCGAGCAGCGCATGGACCTTGGTCAACCCGGCGTCGAAGCGCTCGACGTTAAGCGCATGCAAATCGTCTGTCGACTGCGAACCATCCAGCGCCAACAGCGGCGTAAGCGATTGCAGGTATGCACGGAATGCCCGGTTCCTGACCTTCGCGCCGATAAACGGCAGCGCGCCGACCACGCCGCCCCATCGCAACACTTCGCGCGCGACTACGCCTGCAAGTTCGTCGTCGCCGCTGGCAACGGCCGCGCGCAGCAAGCCGCTCAGTCGTCGCAGCGATGCCCGCGTCGTTTGCCAGTCGTGCGAGTCGATCCGTCGCCCGGTGTCCGGATCGATCCATGAACTGTTCCAGCAATATCGCGCGAGCACGGCTTCGATGCCGATCACGCGGATATCCAGGCCACCGGGAACGAATTTGCTGCGAGCAAACCGCAGTCGGACAGGGAGGGTCGGCAACTGTTCGGCGAGCCACGTCACGAACTCCGCGACCGCGGGTTGCGCGACGAACGCATTGCGATTCATCGATTTCCTTTTTGCTTCATTGAAACGACCTTTGCCGAACCGCGAATCGGGCCGACGGGCTGCCCCGTGAGGGGAACGTGCGGTTGCTTCGGAACGAGCTTCGCATCGGCGATGCGACGCCGGCAGACAGCTTCAGCCGTGCCCTTCCTGTCCGGTGTCGCGGGCCGAGAACCGGTCATCGTTCTGCGCCGCACGCTGCGTCCCGGCGGGCTGTTCCGCATCGGGCTCCGGCGGTGGCGTAAAGTCCGGTGCGGCGCGGTTGATATCGTCGATCTCCCTGATCAACTCCGGGTGACACTCCGCCAGACGCGGCGACACGACGACACCGTGCAGCTGCGCGCGCAGATCCTCCCAGCGCTCGTGCAGCACGCGCCAGTTCACTTCGTCGTAGGTCCCCTTGAATACGACCGGGCAGAATTCGATGCGCGGAACATCATCTGGGTGCGCGCCGTGCATGGCGCGGTCGATCAGCGACTCCCACAGACTGCCGAGACGATCGACGCGCCCGATCTGCTGCTCGACGACCGCGGGGTTCCATTCCGGATGCAACAACACCACGGTTCGGCATGCACGGTGCAGGTTGAGTCCCTCGCGCCCGACCATCGACTGTGCGACCAGCACTCGCGGGTACACATGGGCTCGATTGAAGGCGAGCTGCTGCATCCTGCGCGTCTCCGGCTTGGTTTCACCATGCATCAGACGGGCGAAGCCACCCTCGGGACGGTTGAATTCTTCGTTCAGGCGCGCTTCGATCGTCTTCCACGCGGCATCGAAATCGGCGTCGTCGAATTCAGCGTCCCCGGATGCTTCCATTTCGGTCTGCTCGACGTCGCGATCGCTGGTCGCCTCGACCAGTTCGACGAAGGCCGCCGCATAGACCGACGGATCGCGCCGCTCCAGGTCGCTGCCCCGCAGCGCATGCATCGCACGTGCCACGAGCGCCCGCGGGTTCGCGTCGGCACTGCCGGCGCGGCGCGTGTCGGCAGCCCGCTCGAAGGCCTCGAACAGATGTCTCGCCCATGCATTCGACGTGTCGTCGCGCAAGCCCTGCCCGATCAGACTCAGCAAGTCATCTCGATACTTTTCCCGCTCGGTTTCGCGCGTCCTGTAGTTGTGCTCGAGCGCGCGTTCAAGCGCGTCGCGCTCAGGCACGCCAGTGCGCTTCAGTTGACGATGCGCCGCCTGCACCGCTGGCCACTCACGATCGTTCAGCTTCCTCTGCGGCCAGGGCTTGCCTTGATCAAGACACGTCAACATCTCGCGCGCGTTGATGAGATCGACCAGCGCCCGCAGCGGGCGCGTGAACCGGCCGAACACGAGAACCTTCTCGCCGCGCCGCGTGACCGCATCGATCTCGGCAACCGCAGCCAGGATCGCCGGGTGGTCGTAAAGCGGGCCGCGCCCGTCGCCGAACGGGCGCGTCGCCACGTCGATCCACCATTGCGCGCGCTGCCGCGCCTTGGCGTCGGCAGCGGCATCGGGCGGAGGATCGGCCATGACCGATTCGGCGCCGGCCGCCTTGTCGTGCTCTTCCTGCTTGCGATCGGTGTCGGCATCACGGGTCGCGCGATCCATCAGCGTCGCGATGCCATGCCCGTTCCCCATCGTGAGCCGCAGGCGCGTCGCGAGACGCGACCAGCCGGCGTCCGCCTGCCTGCCGACGAAAGACAGGGACTCGGCCGCACAGACGGCCTGCTTCCACCGGTCGTCGAGCCGCACGGTATCGACCACAATCTCGCGTTCGCGCCGATACGCGTGACCCGGTTCGTTCGCCATTCGCGCGAACGCCTGCACATACCGGTCGTTGCGCTTGTCGCGCCGCAACACCCAGCGTGCGAGCGCATGCCGAAACGCCGCCGCCTCCGTCTTGTATGCGTCGCGCGCCTCGTCGTTACCGACACATTGGCGCACCCGCCGGACGGCCTGCGAGTATCGCTCGATCACGTTGCCCACCGCTTCGGCATCGGCGCCGATGCGGCCCAGCGTCTGCTTCCATTGCGCGGAGTCGAGTTCCACCGGCGTGGCCGTCAGCGCAATGCGCCGCACGGACGGGGACGCAAGCAGCACGTTCTCGAGCAGCTTCGACAGCCCGCTGTCGTCTCCGCGGCCCTTGTGGGCTTCGTCGATGATGATCAGATCGAATGCACCCAGGCCTGCGCCGACCGCTTGCTCAAGTGCCGGGCGCAGCTTGCGGCCGCTGCGATACTCTGCCGAATCGTTCAGTCCCATGCGGCGCCGGTCGCCCGGCATCATTGTCTCGACCAGCCCGGTCAGCCGCCGCGCCATCGGCCCGTCCGGATCGACCGACGCGGCATCGACGATGCCGGCCACCGCACGGCGCAGATATTCCCGCTCGCGATCGCCGCGCCGCGCCGACTGACTCCCACGCGGGCGCTCACGCCAGCGCGTACAAAGCGCGGAAGGCAACCGCCAGCGCCATTCTTGCCGGCTGCCGCCAAGCGGCCATGTGCCGAATGCATGCGAAATCAATACCGCGCGCTCGTCGAACCAGGGCTTGCGCATCGCAGGATCCTCGTCTTTCCACGCGCACAGGTATTGCAATGGACTACGCAACAGCATCGGCGACTGCACATCGCCGTCCCGCAATTCCGCACCCCATTGATATCCGAGACCGGGCGGCACGAGAATCGCGACACGCCCGCCGCATTCGATCACGGCCCGCGCGACGGCAACGGCAATTCGTGTCTTGCCCATGCCGACTTCGTCCGCAATGATCAGGCCGTTCCCGGGCAGCCTGCCGGCAATCGCGCGCAGGCTCGCGCACTGCCCGTCGTTCAGTCGCCAGCCGGCCGCCTGCACCGGTTCGTCGGCAGCGGCGTGTGCCGCTTCCGCGATGCGCATCAGACGCGCACCGACCGCCTCCCATCCGAGGAATGCTTCCTTCATGCCATGCTCCCCAATGCCGGTAGCGAGTCGACCGCCCAGGCCTGTTCAATGGTCGTCAGCGCCGCCTCATAGCGGGCGCCAGCGGGACTGTCGCCGGTCTCCGCGTACGCCGGCCGGAACGGCGCCGCCCGCAGCGGCGACAACGGATTCAGCCCGAGTTCGGCGAAGGCCGCGACACCGGCGCTGTCCGCCGCACGAGCGAGCGTCTGCTCGAGCCGGCTGCACCACGCATGCCAGTCTGCTACGTCGACCGCCGTCTGCCGCTGCGCGATGTTCTCGACGAGCTCCATCATCCGGCGGATCGGATACGTGCGTCCGTCGGCCGGCGCCACGCCTGGCGCAACGGTCGGCGCCGGATCGAACCCTTCGCCGAAGCGGTCCGGCACATCGTCGTCCGGCGCCATCGGAAAGCTCGCGAGTTGCCACCAGATTTCGTCGACGTCCAGCGTGGTCAGCGGCGTCGCCGCCACCCGCCCGAATTCGTCGAGCACCGGCACAGTGGCACGCCCTGGGCCATCCGCATCGACCCAGCGAACCTCGACCTGCCGCGGACGATCGCCCGGCCACACGAAAGCATCCGCGCGCCTGTCGCACGGCGCGCCAGCCGGGCCGATCACGTCCAACCCGTCCATCGGCTCGGCCGGCGTCAATCTGCCCGGCCCCGCCGGACCGGCGTCGCACCAGGTCAACCAGGCAACCGGCGCCGCCATGCATTCGTCGGGGCGCTCGGGCATGTCCGCGCCGGGCGTGAGCGTCTGGTTAATTCCGACGCATGCGCTGCGCTGCACCGGCAGCACGTTGCCGAGGACGCGCCCCGGCGGTACGCCGCGCCGCGCTTCCCATTGCAACTCGTCTACGGCGAACACGACCCCGGCTTCCAGGTTTCCACCGTGCGCACTGACCGGCGACAGGAGACCCGGCTTCGTCAGGTTGCCCGATCCGAGGTACAGCCACGCACTCGTGCAGGCATTGGAACCGTTGCGCTCGTTCGCGGCGAACAGGAACTTCGCATGCAACGTCCGTCGCTCGTTCGCCGCCGTACCGAACACGGCTTCCGGCGCGTGTGCGTGCCGCACCGTCACGCCATGCGCCGCCAGCGCGGCGACGGCACCCGCGACTGCCTGACACGCGTCGGGATTGACGAACACGTCGATCCTGCAGTTCGCGGTGATCCGACCGGTACGCTTCAGCTCGGCGATGATCCTCAGCAGCGTGGGCGGCGCACCACTCGCGCCGGCCGACACCGACTCGAAGAATCCCGAGCCCATCGCGAGCCGATTGCAGGCCGCGCCGCCCGTCGCACGCTCCGCGAACACGGGCAGTTGCGTCAGCAACGACTTGTCCCAGTTGTCGAGAAAGCGCGGGCGGGCACGCCCCGCCGCCTGTTCGCACTGCTCGATCCAGCCCCGCAGCTGTCTATCCGCATGCGCCGATTCGCCCGGCAACGCGCCGCCGATGGCCGCGAAGATGCGTGCATCGAAATGCGGCTCGAGCCGCGCGATCATTCGCCACGCGGCGCGCACGTCGGCGCACGCGGTTTTCGTGTCGTCGTCGCGATTCGCCAGCATGTCGCCGGCGACGTCGATGCTCCACACGAGATCCAGGCTGTCCTCGAGCGTCTCGCGCGTCCAGTTGCCGGTTGAGACGATCAGCCGCACGCACCAGCGCGACGCATCGTCCTGGTGACGAAAGCCGAGCAACGCCACTTTCGCATGCAGCAAGCGGAACGGGCGCGGCACATCTCTGCGCATCGGCAGATGAATCAATCCCGGCACGTCGACCGCCGTGATCAGTGGGTTGCCCGGATCGAGCATCATCGCGAGCGCGATGCGCCCGCCCGCTGCACGACGCGCAGAGGTCTGGCCGGTGAAGCGCTCGAGTGCGTCATTGAGAAAGGCCGGATCGGCCGCATAACCGCACAGCCAGCCGAAATGCCCGAGAAAGTCGTCCGGTGCGTCGAAAAGTTGTGCCAGCGACGGCCGCTTGACGGCCCGTGCGTTGCTGCTCATGCTTCTGCCTCCGGGCTGCGGGAGTCAAGCCAGTGATCGAGCTGGCCGTGCAAGTCGGCATTCAGCAGGAACAGGTTCTGGATGCGATACGAGATGCCCGCGGGCCAGACGATTTCCGAGCGCACCGTCGGCGCCGCTTCGTCGGACTCGGCCGGGTCCGCCGCGGCGGTCGCACCGGCCCGGAATGCCGGCCCGGGAACGACCTGTCCGTACCTGAGGCGCAATACCCGCTCGTCGCGCAGCACCAGCGTTTCGAGGCGCTTCGTGTGGTCGGGATCGGTACATTCGCGGCAAAATTGCTGCGCGCCAGCCTCGTCATGCCCTTCGTCGAGGAACGCCTGCGCGGCCACGGCGAGCGTGTCGAGCCGCTCCGCGACGGCGTCGGGGATGCGTGCGCCGAGCTCGAAGCTCGGTCGGCTTCCGTTGGCCGCAATCGCGGCTTCCAGCGCGTCGAGTACGGCCAGCGCTTCGTCACGGGCACGGAACAGCCGCGCGCCCGCGCGCAAGTCGTTCCAGTGCTCGTTGACGATCGCGCCAGGGCGCCGCGCCCAGTTGAGCGTGCGATCCTCGTCGCCGCCCTCACGCACCGCGTTCACCCACTCAAGCGCGGCCCGCCGACGCGCCTGCCGGTCCTCCGTGTCGCCGCCACCGATGCGCAACTGCTGTGCGACCAGCGCCAGTGCGTCAGGCGTCATCGCTTCAAGCGGCGACAGCGCGTCGGCAAACTCGTGCTTGTCCGTGAGCCGTTCACCGCGGCTCATCCAGTACACCAGATAATCCAGCACGCCCTGGGTGCGATAGCACGGCTCGTAGCGGCTGGCTTGAGCGTCGATCAGCGCTTCGCCGGCCGGCGTGCACTGAAACGCATTGAACCGGCTCGCGCCGGTGTCCACGAGGCCAAACGACGGCAACGCCTGAACGATCGACATCCGCATCGGCTGACTGACATAAAAACCCGGTTTGCGCACCCGTGCGAACGTCAGATCCTGCTGGCCATTCAACTTGCGAAACCCGCGCAGACGCGCGTCCTGCGCGTGCCCGTTGCGCCGGAACCCCGACCAGCACGCAATCGCCTCGATCGCATTCCCCGCCTCGATATTGGTGACTTTCAACCGGCTCGCGCGCGCGTGCTCCGCCGCGCGCACCCCGAGCGTGGCCAGAAACAACTGCTTCGCGAACCACAGCCCGCCCAGTCCCGGCACCGCCAGCTCGTTGAACGCTCGCACGGACGCGCCGAGGTTCAGCGTCCGCGTCCGGCGTTCGGCCGTCAGCATTTCCGGGCCCAATAGCCCCCACGACATCTGCATGAATGACACCATCACAATTGTTGAATCCATGGCAGCGAACGCACCGCCATTCGCCTTCCCGCCCCTTGCTACCCGATCCGCTCCATCAACATCCGCGCCGCCCGATCCGACATCACGACGAACAGCTTGACCGTCGCGCGCGTCGCGCCGACGAACAGCCGCCGCAGCGCGATCTCGTCGAACTGCTCGAAATCGACTTCGGTGAGGATCACGCACGGCGCGCTTTGCCCCTTGAACCGGAACACCGAATCGAACCGCAGCTCGCCGTCCCGGTACACCGGCGCGCCGTGTGCGTCGTAAGCGCCGGTGAAGCTGCGCAACGCGTGCGCGCCGATCCGGTCCAGGACGGTAAACAGCGACTTGTCCCGACCGTGGAAGCTCAGCAGCGCGATGTCGGACGGCGCGAAGCCGGCAGCCAGCGCGGCGTCGATCGCCTGCCGTGTCGTCTGCGCGGCATGCGCGCCGGCATAGGTCATGAGGCCCACGTCCGAACCGTCGAACGGGCTGGCCGCCTCGAATCCCATCGGCGCGCCGGCGAGCGCGCCGACGAAGCGCACGATGTCGCGCGGGCTGCGATAGTTCGACATCGCCCGCACTTCGACCCAGCCGGGCAGCGCGACGCCGTCGCGCCGATAGAGGTTCTGCATCGGATCCTCGAGCCACCACAGCTTGCCGTCGCCGCGCAGCAGCCGCTCGATCGGCGCCACCCAGTCCTGCAGGAAGTCCTGCCCTTCGTCGACGACGATCGTGTCGAAGCGCTCGGCGTCGTCCGGCTGCCAGCCGGCAAGCGCGCGCTCGAGCCGCTCGAACACGCCGCCGTCGGCAAAGTCGATCGTGTCGCCGCATCGTGCCGCGGCCTGCTGGCAGAGCGTGTGGTACGTGAGCACGGTCGCATCGGGCGGCGCGATCCGGCGCAGATGATCGGCCAGCGGCCGGTTGAAGCACAGATACAGCGCCCGCCGGCCCGCCTTCGACGCGTCCTCGAGCACGCGCAGCGCGAGCTGCGTCTTGCCGGACCCGGCCGTGCCGATCACCCGCAGGCGAAACGGCCGGCACTCGATCGCACGCGCCCATGTCGCGAGGCCGCCCGAGATCCGCGTGACGACGCGCGCCACCTCGCCGATGGTCGCGCCGACATCCGCCGTCAGCGACAGCTCGTCCGCCAGGAACGCGTGAATGCGGTCCGCACAGGGCAAGCGCGCCTCGTCGGCGGGCAGGATGGCCTGGACGATCGACGGCAGCGCGGCACGGCGCGTCGCGTCGACGATCCGCTCCGGGTTCACGCCGGCGATTTCCGGCTGCTTCACGCGGTAGTCCGGGCAGTACAACAGCTCCTCGAGCCGATAGCGCATCGTCCCGAACGCCGTCTTGAAGCGGCCGTGCATCCCGGCAATCGTTCTGGCCAGTTGGGACGACACGCGCTTGCGGGTCGCCCCGTACACCTTGGCCAGCCCGTCGGGCGTTTCCTCGAGCGGGCCGGATTTCTGCTCGATCACGAGCACGCGGCCCGACGGCCCGACGACGACGAAGTCGGCCTCGCCGAAAATGGCGAAGCCCTTGTCGAGGTGGGTCCAGTGCACGCCGTGGTAGACGGTGTAGCTGTCCGGCAAGTCGCGCCGCAGCGTCTCGAGCGTCTCGATCTCGCGTTGTGCCGCGCCGCTGACCGCCAGCGCCTCCCAGCCATTCGGAAAGACTCGTGCCATGGGTCGCCCGTCAGACGCCGTAGATCCGCGCGAGCGCACCCGCTTCGGCCGCCAGCTCGGCGCGCAGGCTCGCGGGCCCCAGCACCTCGACGTTCGGCCCGAACGAGCGAAGCCACCAGCGCAGCCGCTGGCTCAGCATCGCGGTGCCCTGCACGAACAGCGCGTCGTCGGTGCGGCGCGTCGTCTGGTCGAGCGACAGCGGCGCCTCCAGCAGATGGTCGCCGGCCTGGTTGACGAACTTGAGCGACAGCTTCACGGCCTTGTCGACCATGAAGTCGAAGCGGCGCTGCTGCTTCACGTAGACCTCGAGCGAGAACGACGCCGGATAGACGAACGATTCGAGCATCGCCTCGGCGCGCGACAGCCGGTCCATCCGGTACAGCGTCGGCTCCGGCTTGCCTTCGGTCGCGCCGACCATGTACACCAGCCCGCCGACTTCGACGAGGCCGAGCGGCAGCACGGTCTTCGGCGTCTCGTTGTCGGCGTTGTGGCGCGGCCGGTAGACGATCTCCAGCCGGCGCTCCTCGAACAGCGCGCGCGACACGGCCGCGAAGATCTTGCGGTCGATGGCCGGATAGTGAAGCGAGAAGCCGCCGCTCTCGACCGCGACCTTGCCGGTCCAGCGCGCGTACTTGCGTTCCGACTCGCTGACGGGCCGTTCGAGCCGCGCATCGGCGATCTTGAACAGCGCGGAAATCGAATCGGCGACGAGCCCCGGAATCTGCCGCGACGAAAAGCGCCGCAACGTCTGCAGCGCGAGCGCCTCGTCAAAGCTCATGATCGAGCCGGCCTTCGCCGCCATGCCGCTCGCCCCGTCCTTGCGGCGCCACACCGAGGCCGTGCCGCGCCGGTCGGTCTCGACGAGGCCGCGCGCTTCCAGTTCGGCAAGACGGCGCAGCACGGTCTTGATCGACGGAAGGTCCGGCACGATTTCCTGCATCCGCACATACAGGTCCGGCGTGCTGACGTAGTCGGCCTGCGCGCCGGCGTCGGGCAGCAGGCGCATGATGTCGCGATCGAGATCTGGCATGGGGAAGAATCCGTGACTTGAAGGGGGAACGTCACGGGTTAACGGCATCCGTCCCGATTTCTTGAGCACGACTCGGATTCGATCGAGCCTTCGCCACGGCGATGCATCGAGGCGGCGACGCCGTGATGCCTGCGTCTGCCGTACAGGTCAACCGGCTTCAGCGACCGTTCGCCGCGCGTCGGCCTGCACCTTGCCGACGTATCTGGCAAGCACGGCCGTCGACAGCACGCCAGCGGCAAATGCGATGGCGAATGCCGCAAGACTTTCGAGCGGTGACGGGTAGCCTTTCATATTGCTTCCTTGAAAAAAGTTGCACATGCATCTATACGGTCCGATCGCGCGTGGCGCGCCCGGCTTCGTCGGTCGTGCGAGCCGTCACCTTAACCGCGCATCGGGACAAACGGCGTCCCGAGTTCCGCGTGACACGCCATTCGCATCCGGTCGTCAAACAGGACACATTTTGTCCCGATGAACGCACACCATCGGCATCCCTTCACTCGTGCCTGCCCCCTATGACCCGACCCATCGATCGCCCGAACCTCAACGCTGCATCGAATGCGCGTGCGCCGCACGGCCGCCGCGCCGCACTTCGCGTGGCATTGCGGTTGTGGGGCATCGACGAACGCGACGCGCAAAGCTGGCTCGCCGGGCTGCGCTTGCGCCATCCGCGACTGGACTGGCGGATCGCCCGCGATTCAGCCGCCGCCGGCGCCGACATCGTCGTGCATGTCGTCAAGCCGATGGCGCGCCGGTCCGACGGATTCTGCTGGAACTGCATCGGTGCAAACGGCGCGCTGACGCGTTCGCTCGCGCGCACCCGCACCGAGATCGCATTGTTCGCCGGCGACGCACGCGGGTTGCCGCCTCGACGCGCGGGCCTCTGGGCCGTCGCCGGCACGCTCGATACCTGCACGGCGCTCGACGCACTCGCGCGCGCGCTGCATGCGTCGGCCGCCCGCGGGCCCGACGGTCGCACTACCGTGCGGCAAGACCTGCTGGCAATGATCGCCACGCGGCTCGACGCGATCGATGCGTCGTTCGACGCGAACTGATCGCCGGACACCGGATCGCCGCACCGCCGCCGCTGCATCTGCATCTGCATCTGCATCTGCATCTGCAAAACGGCAACGCGGTGTCGCAACGGTGCGGATCGATCACGACGATGACGACGACAACGACGCCGACGCCGATGCCGCCACTGCCGGAATCCTCGCTCGACATCCGGACACGGATTGTCCGGACCGGCATCGACAATCCCCACTCGACCACGACAGGACGCTCTTCTTGATGCCATTCATCCCGGACGCTCGACGCTCGACGTGCCATGCCTGCAACTGCCAACACCAACACGACGCGGAACGCGAGCCGGTCCGGTGCCGCACCACGAGGTCCGTTCACACGTCGAACGACGCTGCCGCACGCGCTGGCGGCCCGCTCGAATCCGCCGCGATCCGGATTCCGTTGAACGAGTGGGCGATGGCCGACAAGATGCGCCACGTGGCCGAATGGATCGCGTCCAGCTACGCGAACCCCGTCCGGATGCGGCAGGCCGCGGCGCTCGTCGCGATGAGCGAGCGGTCGCTGCTGCGCAACTTCGCACGGGAAATCGGCGTGACGCCGAGCGCTTATCTGACGCAGACGCGCCTCGCCCACGCGTGCACGATGCTCGAGCGCACCGCGCTGCCGGTCGATTCGATCGCGCGACGCTGCGGGCTCGGCAGCGGCGACTATCTCGCGCACCTGTTCCGGCAGCACTTCGACACGACGCCGACCGACTATCGGCGCGCTCACGCGCGTGCCGGGTGGCATGCGGAATGTCGACAGCAGGCATCGGGCGTGGCGGAACCGGTCTCGCCCGGCGGCGGCGACGCCGGCCGGTAACGCGAACGAGGCCGTCCGGGCCTCGTTCCGTCACGGTCGGCTGCCTGCCTGCGGTTGCATCGATAGCCGTAGGGGGCCACCCGCGCGGGCAGTGGACTACGGCTGGGTCCAGGGTCGACCATGGGTCCGGGTTGCCTTGACGCCGCTATGATCAACCTGTCTCGCGGCGCCGCCCGGGGGGGAGAAGGAGCCTCCCATGAAGACGGGGGTCGTGCCGGCAGGCGATGCCCGGCCGGCACACAGGGCTGGTTCGCGCGGCAACCCGTCGTTGCCGCTTACTGCGAGATACTGGTGAAGGTCGGCAGCAGCACGCGATACACGTGAATCATCGCCGGCCCGAGCAACACGCACATCAGCGCGGGGAAGATGCAGAAGATCAGCGGGAACAGCAGCTTCAGCGCGATCTTCGCGGCCCGCTCCTCGGCGCGCATCCGGCGCCGCGTGCGCAGCATGTCCGACAGCACGCGCAACGATTCGGCGATGCTCGTGCCAAAGCGATCGGCCTGGATCAGCATCGCGCAGAACGACTCGATATCCTCGACGCCGGTCCGCAGCGCCAGATTGCGCAGCGCGGTTTCCTTCGTGAACCCGGAACGCATCTCGAGCAGCAGCAGGTCGAGTTCGCCCGCGACCACTTCGCTGCGAAAGCGCAGTTCCTCGCTCACCCTCATCAGGGCCGAATCGAGCCCGAGCCCCGCCTCGACGCAGACCGTCAGCAGGTCGAGCGCATCCGGAAATTCCTCGAAGATCAGCCGCTGACGCGTCGCGATCCGTCGCGACAGGACCAGGTTCGGCACGTAGTAGCCGATCCCGGCGAGCGCGACGAGGATGCACGACAGCAGCACCCGTTGATCGGCGAGCCGCGTCGTCGCGAGTGCGAGCAGCGCAATGCCCGGCAGCGCCAGCGCGAGCACCGTCTTCGCCGCGTAGTAAAGCGCCCCCGCGTTCGGATCGCGCCAGCCCGCGTTCATCATGCGAATCCGCAGCGGCGAATTCTCCCAGCCCTCCTGCGGCACGGACAGCCGGGAGATCGGGCGCGACAGCTCGACCAGCTTCGCGACCCAGCGCGACGGTTGCCCGCCGCCGTCGTCCGTGCCGGCGCCGATGCCCACGGTCGCGCCGCTCGCCTGCTGAATCCGGCGCTCCATGTTGCGCGGCGCGAACAGCAGCATCGCGACCAGCGCGCCGCCGGCGACGAAGATGAACAAGCCGGCCAGCATCACGGTATGGACTACGTTCAGGTTTTGCATGACAGCCTCGAATCGGTTCGTGAAGCTCGCGACACGCGTCAGACGCGAATCCGGATGATGCGGCGAATCCACAGCAGGCCGAACGCCATCGACGTCAGCATCACCCCGACCATCTTGATGCCGGCCGGATCCTGCCAGAGCACCGACAGAAACTCCCGGTTCAGCACGGCCATCATGGCCCCGGTGCCGAACGGCAGCAGGCCGAGGATCCAGGCCGACAACCGCCCTTCCGCCGACAGCACGCGCACCTTGTCGAACAGCTTGAAGCGTTCGCGCACCAGCGCCGCGATGCTGTCGAGCAGTTCGGCCAGGTTGCCGCCGGTCTCGCGCTGGATCAGCACCGCGATCACGAAGTACCGCAGGTCATTGGCGGGCACGCGCGTCGCGAGGTTCACCAGCGCATCGTGCAGCGATACGCCATAGTTGATCTCGTCGAACGTGATCCGGAATTCATCGCCCATCGGATCGGGAAACTCCTCGCCGACCATCCCGAGCGCGCCCGTAAACGAGTGGCCGGAGCGCAGCGCCCGCGCGATCATGTCGCAGACGTCGGGCAGTTGCCGTTCGAGCTTGAGCATCCGCCGGTTGCGATGCCGCGCCACACGCAGTGCCGGCAAGCACGCGGTCAGCAGCGCAAGCGGCGCCACGGCGAACATCGGCAGCGGCGTGAAGCCCAGGACCAGCGCGGTGACCACCGGAAACGCGACGCTGAGCACGACCAGCTTCGCGACCGTCCAGTCGAGGCCCGATTGCTGCAGTATCAGGTCGAGCGATTGCACTCGCGGCACGCGCAGCAACAGCCGGTCGAACGGTTTCGACTCGTCGAGCATCCGCTTCTTCAGGATCGACATCCGCTCCTGCTGCACGCTACCGCCGGCCGACATCGCGCGCAGGCGCGACTCGATCCGGCGTGCCGCGGCACCGTGGCGCGCGTTCCACCATTGATAGACGCCCTCGATCGCGAGCACGACCGCGACGAAGGTGAGAATCACAAAACCGTAAAAGATCGAGTCCATGAGGCCTCCCCGGGATCAGACGCCCGCGCGCCGTTACTTCGTCTCGAAGCGCTGCGCCGGGTCGTACAGCGAATCCGGCAAGTTGATGCCGAACGCCTGCAGCCGCTCGGCGAACTTCGGTCGCACGCCGGTCGCGCAGAAGTGTCCGCGCACCGTGCCGTCGCGATCCATGCCGGTGCGCTTGAACGTGAAGATCTCCTGCATGTTGATGATGTCGCCTTCCATGCCGGTCAGCTCCTGGATGCTGACGATCTTGCGCTTGCCGTCGGTGAGCCGCGTCGCCTGGACGACCACCGAGATCGCCGACGCGATCTGCTGGCGCATCGTCTTCGTCGGCAGCGTCAGGCCGCCGACGCTGATCATGTTCTCGAGCCGCGTGAGCGCATCGCGCGGCGTGTTCGCGTGGATCGTCGCGAGCGAGCCTTCGTGGCCGGTGTTCATCGCATTGAGCATGTCGAGCGCTTCCGCGCCGCGCACTTCGCCGAGGATGATCCGGTCGGGCCGCATCCGCAGCGCGTTGCGCACGAGCGTGCGCTGCGTGATCTCGCCCTTGCCCTCGATGTTCGGCGGGCGCGTCTCGAGCCGCAGCACGTGCGGCTGCTGCAGTTGCAGTTCGGCCGCATCCTCGATCGTCACGATCCGCTCCGAGCGCGGAATGAAGCCCGACAGGATGTTGAGCAGCGTCGTCTTGCCGCTGCCCGTGCCGCCCGACACGAGCACGTTGACCTTCGCCTGGGCCAGCGAATCGAGCAGTTCCGCCATCGGCGGCGTGAGGCTCTGGTAATTGACGAGGTCGTCCATCTTCAGCGGGTTGACCGCGAAGCGCCGAATCGACATCAGCGGCCCGTCGATCGCCGACGGCGGGATGATCGCGTTCACGCGCGAGCCGTCCGGCAGCCGCGCATCGACCATCGGCGTCGATTCGTCGATGCGGCGCCCGACCCGCGACACGATCTTCTCGATCACCTTCATCAGGTGCGCGTCGTCGTAGAACGTCACGTCGGTCAGCTCGAGCTGGCCGTGGCGCTCGACATAGACCTGACGGTACGTGTTCACGAGGATGTCGGAGATGCCGGGGTCGCGCAGCAGCGACTCGAGCGGGCCGAAGCCGAACATCTCGTCGTACACGTCGACCGCGAGCTGGCGCCGCTCGATGTCGTTCGCGGGCGTGCGCTGCTCGTCGAGAATGCGCGAGATCAACGCGCCGATTTCCTGCCGGACCTGATCCTGGGGCAGGCGCGACAGCCGCTCGAGTTCGACACGCTCGAGCACGGCCAGGTGAATTTCACGGCGCAGCTTCTGGTACGCGTCGCGTACCGACGAATGCGTCGACGCAACCGGTTCGGTGCCAGCCGCCTGCGGCTGAGCCCGATACAAGGACATCTGTTCGCGCAATGACATGATGGTTTCCCCGAGAGATTCACATGGACTTGAGCTTCGGCGTGGCCTTGCGGCCGAACAGCCGGGACATCAACGGTTCGCTGGCGGCCGCGCCGTGCTTGACGCGCACGTCGCCTTCGACGATCTGCTTCGCGCAGGCCTGCAACGCACGCGTCACCGCGGCGCCGCGCGCGACGCGCGAGGCCGGATGCCCCTGGTCGAGCGCTTCGCGCACGGTGTCGGCATCGTCGGGGATCGTGCAGCTGGCCTTCAGGCCGAGCACTTCCTCGAGCGCGGTGCGGGACCGCTCGCTCGTGCGCGTCATCCGGTTCACCACGAGCCGCAACTGATCGGTCGGATAGCCGAGCGACACGAGAATCTCCAGCAGCCGGCGGCCCGCGCGCACGTGCGGCATCGCGGGCTGCAGCACGAGCTGGACCTGGTCGCTGCGATCCAGCGCGATCATCGCCAGCGGATTGATGCTCACGCCGAGGTCGAAGATCACGAAGTCGTAGCGCGGCGCCGCGACGCCGAGAATCCATTCGAGCGCATCCTCGCGCATCTCCGCGGCCTTGACCGGGTCGCCCGCGCCCGCGAGCACGTGGAAGGTCGGCGTCACGTGCGCGACGCTCGCATCGAGAAACGCGCCGTCGAGCCGCTCGATCTGCGCGCACAGCTGCGGCAGCGTCGACGGCGGCGTCTCGTCGCTGACGAGGAACGCGGCATCCGCGAACTGCTGGTTCAGATCGACCAGCAACACGCGGCGCTTGTGGCCCTCGGCGATCTCGTACGCGACGTTGCTCGCGGCGAAGCTCGTGCCCGCGCCGCCCTTGCACGACATGAACGACACGAACCGCGTATCGTCGGCGTCGCGCCGCGTGCTTTGCGCGGCGGCGCGTTCGAGCGCACGGGCGAGCGCCGCCGGTTCGATCGGCCACTGCAGCACGTCGCGCACGCCGGCGCGCATCGCGTCCAGCAGCACGTGCGGCGCCGCATCGGCGGCCACCAGGATGCCGGTCAGGCACGGGTGCAGCCGGCAGATCCGCTCGATCGCCGACAGCTCGGCCGCCTCGCTCGTCGCGCCGTCGATCAGCAGGATATCGAATGAATCGAGCCCGTCGGTTCGATGCTCGATCTGGGACGGCCGGCCATGCGCGCGCGTCACGCGATAGTGTCCGCAGTCCGTGACCAGACGTGCGATCTGCGTGAGCCGGGCGGTATCGTCGGCAGCTACGAGGATATTGATCATGGCTGTGCCTCGTCGGTTCGATTATTGACAGGCGCTACCGCCCGTCGAGGAGTTCAGGCTTTCCCGCGGCATCGTCGTGGTGAACGGCGGCATCGTGATCGTGACGCTCGCGAGCGGAATCATCGTCGTGACCGTGACGTTGGTAACGCTGACGGTCACGAACGAGCAGGAGCTCACGTCGCAGCCTGTGGGCGTATAGCTCACCGCCACGTTCGAGTTCGCGAGGATCGGCAGCAGCGACCTCACGCGCTTCACGATGCCGGCGGCATTCACGTCGCAGACGATCGCCGTGCGCGCGCCGAGCCGGATGGCCTCGCTCGCCGTGTTCCAGTAAAACAGCACGCGCCCGAATTCGAAGATGCCGATCAGCAGCATGATCAGGATCGATGCGACCAGCGCGAATTCGACGATCGTGGCGCCACGTTGGGCGCGACGGCGCGACGGCGAGAAGGAGCGCGCGTTCATGACACTTGCCTCATCACGGTAACGATGTTGCCGAAGGTGATCGACGACAGCCCCGGGTAGGCCGGAATCGGCTGGTACTGGTAACCCTTCACCTTTACCTCGACGACGTTGATACTGCCCGTCGCCGTGCCGCTTGCCGCGTTGTTGGTCGAGTCGTAGGTCGGCAGGTTCGCGAACTGCGGCGGATCGGACGCATCGGCGCAATCGGTCGAATGCGCGGCGTCGCAGACGATCACCATCGACGTCGTGAGTCCCGGCACGAGCTCCGTGCCGGCGGCCCCGCAGGTCGTGTTGCCGTAGACGACCAGGCACTGCGCCGCCGCGAGCGGATACGCGCTGTCGGCCGGCAGATAGACCGACAGGTAGCGCGCCGCGTCGCGCGTCGCCTTGGTCAGCGTCTCGTACTGGTAGATCGCGCGGCCGAACTCGGCCACGCCGGTGGCGAGCACGATCATCGGCATCAGCACGAGCGCGAATTCGACCGCGGCGACACCGCGCATGCGTGACCGGCGAATCGGGAGCCTTTTCATGATCGCGTCTCCTCTATTGAACGAGCATCGGCACCTTGATGCCGGCCGCGCTGCCGCTGCCCGGCAAACCGTGCGTCGCGCAAGGCGTGCTGCCGGATGCCGTCGAGCCGAGGTATTCGAGGTGCGCGACGACGCCACCGGAACCCGGGCTGAACGGCAGCGGATCGAGCATCAGCACGCAGTCCCACTGCGTGACGGTCAGCTGGTTGCTCGCCCCGTTCAGCGTCGAGCAGTCGCCCTCCGGGGCAAGCGCGACCCGGCGGTCGCCGCCAAAGGTCTGGTAGTTGCTGGCCGGGTAGCTCCCGTTGGTCGCGATGCCGCTGCCGGCGGGCGCCGCACCGTCGCCCTGGTAGGCCTTGAACTGCGTGCGATCGATCACGAACTGCGTGTACGCGTCGCCGACGATGCCGGCCGTTCCCGGCGGCCCGTAGTTCGGGCCCACATACGCATAGCCGGTGAAGTCCGGCTGGCCGCTCGCACCGTTGGCGCCGTTCGTATAGATGCCGAAGCGGGTATTCCACGCGCGCAGCGACGCGGACTTCAGGCCCGTCGAACCGAGGGCGGGCGGCGACGTGATGTTGCAGGTATTGCCCGACAGTTCGCTGGCGATGGTCGGCTCGTTGGTCGAGCCGTCGAGCGCCGCCCAGCCGAAGTTGCCGGGCCCGTAGGTCGCCGACGAACCGGACGGCGACGAGATCCAGTCGCCGACCTTGTACGGTGCGCTGGCCGCCGCGCGGCACACGAACACCGGAATCGCGCAGGTCGTCTGCCCGGATCCGACCGTCGCGATCGCACTCGCCGAAACCTGCGCCGCGTTCGCGACCTGCACGCCGGGAATCGTGTTGAGCACCTCGATGAACCAGTGCGCGATGTTGGTCAGCTGCGCGGTGCACTTCACGTACTTGACGTTCGCCGGCGTGGTGACCGCCGTCTTGGTGAGGAACGGATTGGTCAGCGAATCGCTGAACGTGACGTTCGAATCCGTCGCCATCTGCACGGCGTTCTGCTGAAAGAACGCGAAATTCGAGTGGCCTGCGGCGATGCCGTCCGCTTCCGCGACCTGCAGGCTGATGGCCGTCGTCAGGTCGCGGGCCGCGGACAATGCGCATGCGTCGGCGCTGTTCTGTAGTTCGCTGCGTGTGACGTACAGCTTGCCAAGGTCCAGCGCGAGACCGACGAACCCGATCATCACCGCCAGTGCGAGACCGACGATGATCGCGACGGCGCCTCGCTGACGATGCATACCGCGACGCGTGAGCTTCGGATGACGAGCTGCGCTGGACATGGCGTTCTCCCTGAGCGTGCCTGTGTTACTGCGCCGACTTGCCGATCCCGATCACGAAGGCATTGGCTTTCGGCTCGGGCGACTTGAACGACTTGTCGTAGTTGTCGAGCGCGGCTGCCGCGGAGCTGCCGTCGACGACCTGGCGCGATGCCGCGTGGTCGGCGGCATGCGGATCGATGATCTGGGCTTGCGTGACGGCGCGGACCGAGTCGCCGAAGCGGGTGTCCCACACCGGCGTCGACGACATGCAGCCGGCGAGCGCGAACGCGAGCGGTATGGCGAGCGCCGCGCGGCGCACGAATACGAGGTGGGCGGAGTTCATGAGCGTCCCCTTGGATGACTTCAACGATCGGTGGATTCGGGGCCGGTGTTCGCCCGCGCGATCTCCGCGCGGGGAGCGGCGGGCAAGCCGGGCTTCGAGTGCGGCGCGGGCTTGGCCGGCGTGGCGGAGCCAGCCGCCGCGAGGCGCGCGGCAGCGGCTTCGATGCGCGCGATCCGCGCCGCGCTGGCCGTATCGGCCTGCGGCTGCGCAAGTGGCTGCGCCAGCGGCACCGACTGCGCCTGCGCGGTCGGCACCGGCTCGACGCGCACGGCCCCTGCCGCGTCGGCCGCGGCAGCCGCGGCCTGCTCCGGCCGTGCCGGCACCGGCGCCGGTGCAACCGCTGCCTGCGGCGCACGCGGTGCCGGCAATGCGACGGCCGGCGCAGCGGGCGCGTTCGATTGCGGCGCCGGCGCCGGAGCCGGCGTCTGCGGTGCGGCCGATGCGCCGTTCGCCGGCTGAGCGCCTTGCGTGCGGACCCCCTTGCGGCCTTCCATGTTGCCGGTCGCAAATACGTCGGCTTCGTTCGGCTTCGAGAAGCTGTCGGTCGGCAACGGCACGGCGGCGGTCTGCAGCGGCTTCACCAGGTGCGGCGTGATCAGGAAGATCAGCTCGGTGCGGTCCTGCTGGAACGATGTGCTGCGGAACAGCGCGCCCAGCACCGGCACCTCGCCGACGCCCGGGATCGCCTTCAGCGCACCGCTCGCGTTGTCCTTGATCAGCCCGCCGATCGCGAACGATTCGCCGTCGCTCATCTGGACCGTCGTCGACGCGCGCCGGGTCGTGATCAGCGGCAGGATCGACGTGCCGCCGATGTTGCTGGCACTCAGCGTGACGCCCGTCTGGGACAGCTCCGATACTTCCGGCGCGACCTTCAGGTTGATCCGGCCGTTCGCGAGCACGGTCGGCGTGAACTTCAGCGCGACGCCGAACTCCTCTTCCTGCAGGGTGATCGACGACGTGCCGGTGCCGCTGCTCTGCGGGACCGGGATGAAGATCTTGCCGCCGGCGAGGAACGTCGCCTCCTGACCGCTGATCGTCACGAGGTTCGGCTCCGCGAGGATCTTGACGAGGTTGTCGGTGTTCTGCGCGTCGGCCGCGATGCTGAACGGCCGGTTGTTCGCCTTGTTGAAGACGGCGGCACTCGCGACGCCCGCGAGCAGGTTGCTGACGAGCGCACCGCTCCACGAGCCGAAGCCGCCCTGGATGTTGAACGCGGCGCCCATCTGGTTGATCAGCGTCTTCGACACTTCGGCGACCTTCACCTCGAGCATCACCTGCTGCGGCGACGTGACGGCCAGCATGTTCAGCACACCGCCGCCCTTGGCGCCGCCGCCTTCACCGGCGCTGTCGCTGTACGCGTGGGCGATCTGCATGGCCTGCTGCGCGGCCTGCGAGCTCGATACCGTGCCGGCCAGCACGATCGTGCCGGCGGCGGTCGATACATGAATGTCGCGCTCGTTCGGCATCAGCTGCTGCAGCGACGCCTGCAGGCCGCCGGCATCCGCGCCGACCGCAACGTCGATCACGCGGCACGCGCCGCTGCGCCCCTGCACGATCATGTTGGTCGTGCCGACCGACAGCCCGAGGATATACAGCGTCTGCGGCGACACCATCGTCGCCTGCGCGACGGCCGGGTTGCCGATGGTCCGGTTGCGGACCGGCTCCGGCATCGGCACCAGCATCGACTTGCCGAGCGGCACGCTGACGCTGGTCGACTCGCGCACCGCGCCCACGCAGTTCGGTCCGCGCAGCGGCCCCGCCGATGCGGGCGCGGCGGCCGGTACCGGCGCCATGCTGATCGTCATCTGCATCGGCCCCTTCGCGACGGCGGCCGGTGCGCTCGCACCGCCCTTCATCAGCGCGGCCGATTCGGCGCCTTCCTGGGCCAGTGCGCTGTACACGGTCAGCGTCCCGGTACAGAGGATCGCGGCCATCATCGTGCCCCGTGCGATGCGCGAGCACACCGGGCCGGTACCTGAATGTTGCGGATTGATCTTCATTTCGTCTGATCCCCCGAGTGGCCGGCGAGACGCCGGTTATCGACTTCCAAGGCCGCCGTGCCCTGACGGCGGCCGATCTGGTCAATCTGGTTATCTGGATGTGTTCTACGAATTCAGAAACATTCGACGCTGCCGCGCACCCCGGTCAGCACGCCGACGCAATCGCGGCGCGCTTCCGGTGCGACGTGCGACGCGACCCGCACACGCACGGTCTTCACGCGTTCGGGTGCGGGCGCGGGCGCCTCCGGTGCCGGGGCCTTGCCGAGCAGCGTGAGCTTGGTCGCGCCGTCGGTGATCAGCGTCTTCTGGTCGACCTGGTTGCGCAGCACGAGCGACAGCGTGCCGACGCTGCGCGCGAGGTCGAGGCGTTCGGCCTGGTCGGGCGTGACTTCGAGCGTCACCGCGTTGACGACCTTCGGTGCGGTGTCGTCGCGGCTGACCTGCTGCGCGACGGCGAGCACGAGGATGTGTTCGAGCACGATCTTCGAGATGCTCTGGCCGTCGGCCTTGCCCTGCTGTTCCTGCGTGTTGACGATCACGTCGACGTAGTTGCCCGGCAGCGCGAAGCCTGCGACGCCGACCACGTCGTTCACGCGCACCGTGATCGCACGGCTGCCGTCGGCGATCACCGCGGACAGCCCGCCCTTCGTGCCGACCGGCGCGAGTTTCGACTCGATCACCGGCTCGCCGCGCGCGAGGCTCGTGCGCACGACGCGCCCTTCGAGTTCCTTCGTGTCGGTGAACGCGCCGGTCGGCACGCTGCCCGACGGCCAGCTCACCATGCGGATCTGGTTCGGCCCGAGCGGCTCGCCCAGGTTCAGATCGGTGGTCGCCACCGCGACCGACGTGACCGAGCTGCTGGAGGTATTCATCAACCAGCGGGACGCGAACACGACCGCGGCAAGCCCCGCGACCATCGCGACGATCAGCATCATGACCGCTCGAGTGTTTTTCATGGCAATGCTCCTCAACGAATCGTGAAAGAAACGGCTCAACCGGTTACGTGCGCGCGACCGCCGTGCTCCGCGGGCGGCAGATACCCGCCGTCGCGCTCGGGCGCCGAGCCGAAATAGCTGGCCCAGGCGTCGTGCAGCGCGTCGTGCGTCACTTCGAGCGGATCGCCGCGATACCGCGCGCCCGCGGCGACGAGACGCAACAGATCCATCGGGAAACAGGCGAGGTAGGCCTTGCCGGTCGGCAAATGCAGCCGATGCAGCAGATAGTCGAATGCGTCCTGCGTCGATGCCAGGCCGAGCGACTCGCATGCGGCGTCGAACACCGCGCGGTAGTGGTCGATCGACAACGCGCCGACATGAAGCTTGGAGCCGAGCCGGCGCAGGAACGCATCGTCGGCGAACTGCTCCGGCGCGATGTTGCTCGAGAACACCGGCCAGACGTCGAACGGCAGCACGAAGCGATTGCCGGACTCGAGCGTCAGGAAATCGACGCCGCGATCGAGCGGCCGCAGCCAGCGGTTGAGCAGGTCGCGCGGCTCGACGCGCTGGCGGCCTAGATCGTCGATGATGTACATGCCCATGTTCGCCTTCATGTGCGGCGGCGCCTGGTAGAAGCCGGCGGCTTCGTCGCGGCGCAGGTCGAGCTCGTCGAGCGTCAGTTCGCCGCCGGACATCACGACCGGCCGCTCGCAGAGGCGCCAGCGGCGATCGGCCGATTGGCCGTCCGTCTGCGACGCCGCATCGACATGCACGAGCGGATCGTAGATCTGGATCACTTCGCCGGCCGCGTAGATCGCATACGGCACCGGCACGTGGCCGCCCATCAGCGCGCCGAGCCGCTCCGCGAGGTAGGTCTTGCCGCTGCCGGCCGGGCCGTAGATCAGCAGCGGCCGGCCGGAATTCAGCGCGGCGGCCGCCGAATCGAGGATCGCCGTGTCCATCACAACGCCGTCGAAGATGGCCCACACGTCGTTCTGGGCCACGCGCAACTTGCGCACCGAATGGGTGGACAGGCACTCGAGATACGCGTCGAGCGTGACCGGCGCGGGCCCGCTGTAACTGCTGCGCGCACGTTCCTCGAGCGCGGCCACACGGCCCGCGTCGGTCAGGCGGAACGTCACGTCGAGGTCCGTCTTGCCGCGATGGGTCAGTTCGACGAGATGCTCGCGCACCAGGAACGCGAAGATGTCGTCGAGCACCGCGAGCGACAGGCAGTGCCGTTCGATCAGGTCGCCGTAGGACGGGCGGCCGAGCACCAGCGTCGACTTCAGCACGAGCCCTGCGACGAACGCCTGGCTCAGTCCGGTTTCCTCGAGCGAGCGCGGCGCCGCCGGCAGTTGCGTGCCCGGCCTGGCGTACGCCTCCCGCATTGGCGACGGATGCGGCAGGTGTGAAACCTGCGCGTCGCGCGTCGGTTCGGTGAGGTTCGTGTTCATGTTCGATCCATCCTCGTTGCAGGCTCGGCGCGCTATGCGCACGATACGAACAGCATGCCCAGCGTGCCGGCGGCGATCGCGACGCCATACGGCAACGCACCGACCGACGCGAACGCCACGGGGCCGTCGGTTGCCCCTGCACGCGCCGCGGGCGAGCGGCGCGCGATCAGCGCCAGGACGTTCGCGCCCATCTGGCGCAGGCGTCCGCGCAGCAGCGCGAAGCCGATCGCGCCGATGCCACCGGCCAGAAAGGCGGCCAGCACGATATAGAAGGTCATCGGTGCGCCGACCCACGCGCCGATCGCGAGCATCAGCTTCACGTCGCCGGCGGCCATCCCGCGCAGCAGATAGAACGGCAGCAGCAGGCCGAAGCCGGTCGCGGCGCCGGCCAGCCATGCGAGTGCGCCCGCCTGGACGCCGTGCAGCGCGCACTGGGCAATCAGCGCGCCGGCAAGCCCGATCGCGACGAGCCGGTTCGGGATCCGGCGGCTCGTGATATCCGTGCTGGCCGCGACGACGACCAGCAGCGTCACGCACAACGGAACCGGATAAGGCAGCGCGGCAGGCAACATGGCGAACCTCGATTGAATGTAATGTCAGGGTCACTGACCCAGTGCGGTATTGACCGCATCGGTCACGACCGACGCGATCATGTTGTACGCGTCGTCAAGCGAGCTGCCCAGCGTCATCACGCTTGCCAGCACGATGGTGGCGAACAGCGCCGCGATCAACGCATACTCGATCGACGTCACGCCCTGCTCGTCGCCGATCCATCGCAATACCGATACCGCGCGTTCCCTGGCCCGCATGGCGGCCTCCGATTCGGTCGATCAAGGAGCGGGGGCGGCTCGAGCACTGCACCGGCCGAGCCATCCGCCGTTCGTTCCATCCGACATCCGTGGGTGTTGCGTCCGGCCCTGCACGCGCGACGGATTGGCGACGAACGGGCCGGACCCACCGTTCGCCGCCCCGTCATTCAGAGCGCCGAGCTGAGGTCGTCCGCAATCGTGTTGAAGACGTCCTTGAGGTCGCCGCCGACCAGCGTCAGTGCTGCGACGAGACCCACTGCGATCAGCGCGGCAATCAGGCCATATTCGATAGCCGTCACGCCTTGCTCGTCTTGAACGAAACCGCGGACCTTCTGAATGAACGTGGACATGGCAATTCTCCTTTCGCACTACTATGGGATTCCCGTTGTCGGGGATCGACGCAGGGAGCGGGTACTACCGGCACAGCAAACGAATTCGGATGAGGCGCTCAGCGACGCACGCGGCAGGGTACGAGCCTCGCCTGGTGAACGATCGTCGGTGAGCTGATGCGTGCGATATGCATGCGCGCTGCGATCAGGCGAATGGCGCGATCGAGCAGAACGGTGTAACGACCGCTCCGGACATGAATACGGATTGAATGGATGACGCCAACGCGTCGATGGTGCTGCGGGACATCTGCGCGGCATGCAAGCCGCGGCGTGCTCTGGTCTTTCAT
This sequence comes from Burkholderia sp. 22313, assembly GCF_052045245.1. Taxonomy (NCBI): domain Bacteria; kingdom Pseudomonadati; phylum Pseudomonadota; class Betaproteobacteria; order Burkholderiales; family Burkholderiaceae; genus Burkholderia; species Burkholderia sp. 22313. Next base: position 54,761 of record NZ_JBQEON010000002.1, on the reverse strand, counting down.
TTTTATTCCCCAATGCTGTCATGTGATTCTTGTTGCGCGGACGATGCCGTCGCCTATTCGCTCGGTCGACGTTTTCCGGCTGCTTGCACGGCCTGGGCGGCGTATTTCTTCCCCGACGCGCCCTCGATCCGTTGCTTTCCGCAGGTGATTGAGTCCGGTTTTGTCAGTCTGTTGCGTCAACCGGTCTTTCATCACGTCGTCGACTGTCGTGCGGACCATGTCGCAAAGAGCAGGCCAGCCTTGAAGAAATCCAGGCGCAGCAAGGGTGCCGGCGATTCGCCCTGGCGCCCGGTCCCGGCGCGATGCCGGAAATGTTTCAAATTTGATATACGCGGGCCGGCCCGCCCGGACGGCCACCCTGGCGCGGCCGCACTGCGCAAGGGCTCCAAAAAATTTTGTCGGGACTTTCCCGAATCCGCGAAGTCGCGCGTCCGACGCCCATTCCGGGCGATGCCGGACCGGCCAAAAACGCGGAATGTTTCAACCGAGAAACATCCGTCCCGCCACCCCGGCTTTTTCAGACGTCAAAACCCGGTTTTCAGCCTGATTGCCGCCGATTCGATATGGCTCGATCCAGCCGGCGGTTTGCGTCACACGATTTTTTCTCCAACAATGCATTCACCGGACAACGCCGTTGAATGCGATTCGATCCGGATACACGACAACACAAAAAGGCTGCGGCAGACCAGGCAGCCTTCACTGCAGACGGGGCATCATGTACACGGCCAATCGTGGAGTGCGCTATCGCGCCAAACGCTGTGCTCAGTGGCTGACAGCAGACCGAATCGTTCCGTACAGCTGCATCATGCTGCTGCTGTCCGTCGCTTTTCTGATCACCTGGGCCGTCGTAACGGATGCCTTCACATCGCAGGCGACCGCCCGGCCGGGCGTCGACTTCTCCGTCTTCTGGACCGCATCGCAGCTCGTGCTGCAAGGTCATGCCGCAGCGACCTACGATCCGGTCTTCTTCTCCCATGCCGAGGTAGCGCGATTTGGTGCCTATATGGGTCACCAGTCGCTGCCCTGGCTCTATCCGCCGACGATGCTCCTGTTCGTCGCGCCGATTGCCCTCGTGCCTTTCCTGCCCGCGTTTTTCCTCTTTTTTGCGGGCAGTCTTTTATGCTATGCGTATGCCGTCCTGCGACTGTCCGGACTTCGTACGTACCTGCCCGTTCCGCGCGCCGCCGCGCTCGTCGTGCTCGCCTACTCGGGCGTATTCTGGTCCATCCTGTATGGGCAGAACAGCGTCCTCACCGCCGGCATCGCCGCCCTCGCGATGGTTTGCCTCGGCCGTCGCCCGATCCTCGCCGGCGTGCTGATCGGGCTGCTCGCGATCAAGCCGCAGATGGCGATGGTGTTTCCGTTCGTGCTGATCGCGACGCGCGCATGGCGCACCTTCGCGGCGGCGGCCGTCGCGACCACGCTGTTCACGGCGGCCAGCATTGCGCTGGCCGGCACCGAATCCCTGACCGGCCTGGCGCATGCGATGTCGATCGTGCGCGGCATGCATTTCACGCTACCTGCCTACTGGTTCGTTTCGCCCACGCCGTTCGCGGCACTGCGGCTCTCCGGTGCCTCGATTCCGGTCGCGCTCGCCGTGCAGGCGGCCGTAGGCCTGCTCGCCATCGCGGCCGCCGTCCAGGTCTGGCGCCGCACGGCCGACATGCGTCTGCGCGGCGCGGCACTGGCCGTCGCCACGCTGTTGACGACGCCCTATCTGTGGCATTACGAACTGGCCTGGCTCGGCATCGCGGTCTTCTGCATGATCGCCCACGGACTCGACGAAGGCTGGCTGCCGGGCGACCAGATCGTGATCGTGATCGCGTGGCTGCTGCCGGTATTCGAGGTGTTCAACCGGATCTCGAAGCTGCCGCAGTTCGGCCCGGTCGTGCTGCTCGCCATCCTGTTCGTCGTCGTGCGCCGCGCCAACCTTGCCCCGCGGAGCGCGCAATGAAATCGCCGCTCACGCTACTGCACGCGGATTCGGCGATGGACGCCCATCCGGAGCTGCCGATCGCCGGCCCGCGCCGTTACCCGCATTGGCTCAATCGCGAACGTGTGCGCCTTTATGCAGCGGCGGTATTGTTCACCGAGCTGCTGTTCATGTTCGTATATCTCGTGCGCGTACATTGGTCGCAGACGGCCTTGCCCGAACCCCTGGCGCAGGATGTCGCGCCGATCTGGGGCGCCGCATGGCTCGCCGCGCACGGCCTCGGGATCAACGCGTGGAACCTGCCGTCGCTGTTCGAGGTCGAGAAGGTCGCGCTCCCGATGATGAATGCCGGGAACGGCTCGTTGCCGTGGCTCTACCCGCCCACGATGCTGATGTTCGTGCTGCCGCTCGGCTGGCTGCCGTACATGCTCGCGCTGGTGCTGTGGCTGGGCGCCACCTACGCGCTGTTCGTGACGACGATCCGCGCCACCGTACAGCGCGAGGGCGCGCTGCTCTGCGCGCTCGCGTTCCCCGGCGCGTTTCTCGCGGTGATCGTTGGGCAGACGAGCCTGCTGACCGCGGCGCTCGCGGGCGTCGGGCTGCTGACGCTCAATCGCCGCCCCGTCGTCGCTGGTATCTGCTTCGGGATGCTGACGATGAAGCCGCAGATGGCGGTGCTGTTTCCGCTCGCGCTGCTGTGCGCCGGACAATGGCGTGCGCTCACCGCGTGGGTCGCGACGATCGCCGGCGGCTTCGCACTGTCGACGCTGATGTTCGGCTTCGACGCCTGGGTCGCATTCGCGCACGGCGTGGACGCCGCCTACCAGATCGTCGGCGCCGGCCACGCGCGGCTCGCGCGCATGCCGACCGTGTTCGTGCTTGCCACCAGCCTCGGCTGGCCCGGTTCCGTCGCGCGCGCGCTGCAGCTGCTGTCGGCCGCGACCGCCGCGCTCGCCGTCGTGTACGCGTGGCGCGGCGCGTGTTCGTACGCGCTGCGCGCCGCGACGCTCGCCTGCGCGTCGCTGGTCGTCGGCCCCTACCTGTACGACTACGACCTGACCTGGTACGGGCTCGTGATCGCGTGGTATGCACGCTATGCGTGGACGCACGGCTGGCGGCGCTTCGATCGCGAATGGCTGTTGCTGATGTGGGTGATGCCGCTCGCCGGCCTCGTGCTGGTGCCGCACCTGTCGTTCCAGTTCATGCCGCTCGTCACGCTGGCATCGCTGGCACGGCTCGTCAGCCGGATTGCGCAGGAAAGACACGACGCGCCGTCGATGCCCGACGCACGCGACCACTCGACCGAGACCGGCTTCACGCATCCGGTCCGATCGCACCACCGCCCGGCGCACGAACTGCGCCGCATCGGCCGCGCGAATCTCCGCGCCGATCGCTGACACGTGATTACAGGGGAACCCATCATGCGCGAACCACTCTATACGCCGCTCGTCTCGCTGGTCGTGCCGTTCTACAACGAAGGCGAAGCCGTCGAACGCTTCTTCGACGTCGTGATTCCGCTGATGTCCGGTCTCGACGCGATCCGCTTCGAGATCGTCTGCGTGAACGACGGCAGCCGCGACGACACGCTCGACCGCCTGATCCGGGTCAGCATGACCGATCGCCGCGTGCGCGTCATCGATCTCACCCGCAACTTCGGCAAGGAAGCGGCGCTGACGGCCGGCCTCGACGAAGCGGCCGGCGATGCGGTGATCCCGCTCGATGCCGACCTGCAGGATCCGCCGAGCCTGATCCCGGTGATGCTCGAGCACTGGCGCGACGGCGCGGAAGTCGTTGCCGCGAAGCGCAGCAATCGCGCCTGCGATTCGTTCGCGAAGCGGACCGCCGCCGCGATCTACTATCGCGTGCACAACCTGCTGTCGGACGTGAAGCTGCCGGAGAACGTCGGCGACTTCCGGCTGATGGACCGCAAGGTCGTGAACGCGCTGCGCAGCCTGCCGGAGCGGCATCGCTTCATGAAGGGGCTGTTCGCATGGGTCGGCTACCAGACCGTGATCATCGAGTACCAGCGCGACCCGCGCAGCGCCGGGCACTCGAAGTTCTCCGGCTGGAAACTGTGGAACTTCGCGCTCGAGGGCATCACGAGCTTCAGCACCGTGCCGCTGCGCAGCTGGACCTACATCGGCGTCGGCATTGCCGCGCTCGCGTTCCTGTACGGCGCGTTCATCGTCGGCCGCACGATGCTGTTCGGCAATCCGGTGCTCGGCTACTCGTCGCTGCTGTCGGTCGTGCTGTTCATCGGCGGCATCGAGCTCATCGGCATCGGCGTGGTCGGCGAGTACATCGGACGCATCTACGACGAGTCGAAGCAACGGCCCGTCTACCTGATTCGCCGCCGCTACCAGACGCACGCGAAGGTAATCGAACTGCCGGTCGCACGCGATGCGCGCCGCCCGGCCGCCCGCCGCCGCGTGCAACCGGCCCGCGTGCGGGTCGGCGCACGCTGAGCGGCGACGCGGCGATGTTCGCGCTGCTCTATGCCGAGCGCGTGCGGCTGGCGCGCTTCGGCCTGTCCGGGCTCTGCTCGACCGCGCTGCACGTGCTGACCGCTTCCGCGATGTACGCGTGGTTCGATGCCACGCAGGTGGTGGCGAACGCCACCGCATTCGTCTGCGCGACCGCGTTCTCGTATCTCGCGAATACGCTGTGGAGCTTCTCGTCGACGGTGCAGTCGCGCAACCTGCTGCGCTACCTGACCGTCGCGCTGGCCGGCTTCACCGAAACCCTGCTGCTCGCGCGCGCCGCCGAACTGCTCGACGTGCCGCGCGGCTGGGCGATCGTCGCGATCGCGCTGCTGAGCCCGCCGACGATGTTCGTGCTGCACAGGGTGTGGACGTATCGGTAAAGGGTGGCGGCGCCGGCATGCGATACGCGCCCGACGAATCCACGCGGGACTCAATCGGCGCCGCAAGGCGCACCTGGCTCGCGCACATAGTAGATGTCCCACTCCGCCTCGCCGGTCTGAACGAACCCGTAGCGTCGATAGAAGCGATTGGATTCGCTGCCGCGCAAAGCCCCGACGCGAACCGGCATGCGTTGCGCATCCGCTGCCGCGAAGACCTCGCGCAGCACGGCGGCGCCGATGCCCTGCCCCTGATGCTCGGGCGCGATGTACAGGTGATCGATCTGCCAGTGATCGTCGTTCGGCCGCACCAGCACGAAGCCCGCACGAACGCCGTCGCGCTCGATGAACCGGCACCACGCAGGATCGAAGGACGCGAGAAACCGTTCGCGCGCACGCTGAGGATCGAAGCGTCCGATGCGTTCGAGGCTCTCGCGCATCGCGGCGATACGCGTCGCCACGAGCGCATCCGCGTCGGTATGCGTCGTCGGAGAGAAGGTCAGGTTCATCGCGAAGCCGGTCGTGGAAGGCGCATGGAAGACCTCGAGCATAGCGGTTGGCGACGGCACGCGATACGGTCAAAGCATTCATGGAACCGTCACGGAACCATCGCACGCGATATCGACGACGCCTGCTAGGATGCCGGATGGCCTGTCCGAATCGCGACGCGACTGTCAAGCGGTCACGCGGCATTGCGCGATGGGGATTCGGCGAACCGCCCGCCGCGTCAGCCAGGCCAGGCGGCTGCGCCCCGAACGTTTCCCGCAGCACGAATCGTGCTCCGCCCGCATTCGACTTCCATCCGACGGCCGGCCTTGCCGCATGCTGTTGCGCACGCCGCCGCCACGAGATTCGTCCATGCCCAGGAAAAAATCCAGCCTCTGGCTACGGCCTTTCGATCTGTTCGCCGCCGCGACGAGCACGCAACCCAAACGCAAGACGGGCAAACCGGCGACGTCGGCCAAGCGCGCGGCCACGCCCCCCGCACGCACCGCACACACCACGCGCCGCCCGCGCGCGCCGACCCCGGCCGGCCGCCCGTCACCGCGCCAGGCACCGGGCACGTGGCTGCGCTCGTTTCACTCCGCGCGCCCGGTGGCCGGCCGCTTCGTCAACCATCTCGCGTACGCGCTGTACCTGCCCGCCGCACCGGCGGCGCTCGCGGGCATGCCCGTCGTCGTCATGCTGCACGGCTGCAAGCAGACCGCCGAGTCGTTCGCCGCGGGCACGCGCATGTGCCGCGTCGCGGAGCGGGCCGGGTTCGCGGTGCTGTTTCCCGAACAGGCGAAGACGGCGCACTCGCATCGCTGCTGGAACTGGCACGGCGATGCGTCGGAGTCGGAGGCGCCGGCGATCGCGTCGCTCGTCGACGCGGTCGTGCGCGAACGCGGGTTCGATCGCGACCGGATCTATCTGGCCGGCATGTCGGCCGGCGCCGGGCTGGCCGCCCGACTGGCGCTCGCGTATCCCGAGCGGTTCGCGGCCGTCGGCCTGCATTCCGGCCCGGCCATCGCGCCGCCGTTGTCGACGATGGCCGCGATGAGCGTGATGCGCCGCGGCCTGCGCGACGATCCGGTCCGCGTCGTCGACACCTGCGTCGACATGCGCGCCTATCCGGGCATGCCGGCGCTCGTCGTCCATGGCGGGCTCGATACGGTCGTGAACGAGCACAACGCGGTGCAGCTCGGCAGCGCGTTCGCGCGGCTCAATCGGCTCGTCGACGAACACGGCGAACTGCGCGTCGGCGAGCAACGGACGTACACGCACGACGATGCGGACTACACGGACTATCTGCGCGGCGGCCGGCTGATCGTCCGGGTCTGCATCGTGCGGCGCCTCGCGCACGCATGGAGCGGCGGCGATCCGCACGAAGCGTTCCACTCCGCGACGGGGCCCGACGCGACCGCGATGTTCTGGCATTTCTTTCGGCGGCGGCGACGCAAGCGGTAGCGCGGATGCGCGCGGCTCCGCCGCATTCGCAACATCGGACCTGTTGTTTCACGTGTTTCCCTTCGGTCGAAATGCGGGTCGGGTCGGGTTGTTCGAGATAGCGTGGCCGCCCACCTGCCGGCCGGCTAAAAACGCTCATCGCCCCGTTACCGCCGGTTACACAAGCCACAACGCAGTATCACCCATCCGGCCTGCGCTACGTACCATGCAATCAGGAAGAGTTGCGTGTCGCCCGCCGAACCGGCGGCGACCGGAGTGACAGGAAGATGAAACGCATTCTGCTAGCCAGCGCCATCGGGCTTGCCGCCGCGTGTGTGTCGGCCAGCGCATACGCCCGCGCCGACATCGGCGTGTACTTCGGCTTTCCGGGGCCGGTGGTCGAAGCCCCGCCGCCCGTCTACTACGCGCCGCCGCCGCCCGTCTACTATGAACCGGCGCCCATGTATTACGGTCCGTACTACGGCGAATACCACTATCGCCGCCACTGGCACGACAACGGCTGGCATCGCGGCTGGCGCCATCATCACGGCGATGACCACGATTGATTCGGCAGGCAGCCGTCGCGGCCACGTCTCGCCGCCGAAATGGTAGAAACCGCGGCCTGTTACAGCGCGCGAGCCCGGCGCGACACACAGCGCGAGAACCGCGCCGCGATTGCGTCGCATTCGCCAGCCCGACAACACGTGTCGGCGAACCAACGTGCCCAAGGCAAAGACCTTCGCATTCGAAGGTCTCGGCAAATCCATCGAAGGCCGACGTGCTGACCCGCGCATCATTGACGCGCTTCGGTCAGCGCGGCTGCAACGTTGAGTCGAAACGCGCGAACGCCATCAGCGTCAGCCGGGCGGCCGGGGGACACGGCCCGACCGGCCCCTCCTCACTTACGACACCGATGCGTTGCCTTGCGGGAGGACTTCATCCGGCTCGGCGATCGGCTCGATCCGGCCCATGACGAAGACGAACGACACGATGCCGACCACGAGGATGACACCTGCAATCAGGAACGCATTGGTGAACGAGTTCGTCGCGCCGACGATGAAGCCGGTCACGACCGGTGCCGCCACGCCCATCAGGTTGTTGGCGAAATTCATGATTCCGCCGACCGTCCCGACACCGCCCTTCGGCGCGATCAGCGACGGCAGCGACCAGCCGACGGGCGCCGCTGCGGCGAGCCCGCCCAGCGCCACCGAAATCCAGAAGATCGCCCATACCGGATTGGTCGTCTGGGTCGCACCGAAAACCGCCAGTCCGAACATCATGCCGATCACGAGGACTGCCTTGCGCACGCGCGTTTCGTCCTTGCCGCGGGCGATCAGGTGATCGATCAGCCAACCACCGACCACGAGGTCCGTCAGCGTCGCGACTGCCCACGGAATCGCGGCAAAGCCGGCGGACTTGAGGATGCTCATGTGCATCGTCTGCACCAGATAGCCGGGCAACCAGGTGAGGAACAGGTAGAACGAATAGCCATACGCGGCAAAGCCGATCGTGAGACCCCAGATCTTCGGCTTCTTCATCAGATAACCCAGCATCGCGAAGACGCTGGCGCTCGACGTGCCTTCCGGCGTCGCGCCGCCCGACTGGATGTAGTGGCGCTCGGCCGCGCTGAGCTTCGTATCCTTGCTGGGATCGCGATACACGACATAGAACGCGACGAAGTAGGCCAGGCTCAGCAGCGCGGTCACGCCGAACCCCCACCGCCAGCCCAGGTTGACGACCACGACCGCCACGAGCGGCACGCCGATGACGTTGGAGAACTTGGCCGCCGCGTCGAAGATCGCCGTGGCGAGCGCACGTTCCCCGCGCGGAAACCAGTAGCCGGTCGCCTTGGAACTGACGGGAAAGCCCGGCGCTTCGGCGATGCCCAGCATCGCGCGCGCCGCGAAGATGCCCCCGAAACCGCTCGCGAACGCGGTGACGGCGGACGCGAGCCCCCAGAGAAATGCGCCTGCGCGCCCGATCCGGGTCACGCCGAAGCGGTCGAGAACGATGCCCGCCGGTACCTGAAGCAGCGCGTACGGCCAGAAGAACGCGCTGAACAGCAGCCCCAGTTCGCCGGGCGTCAGATTGAACGCCTCTTTGAGTTGAGGCGCCGCAACCGACAGGTTGATGCGGTCGAAATAGTTGATCAGCACCCCGATGCCCAGCAGCAGGCCAATCCCCCACCGCCGGTTCGGAACTTTCTGCACGGAAGATGATGCCATGGTCGTCTCCTCAATATTGTTGGACGAATTTCAGAAATCGCGAAAGCGCATTGAAACCGGATCGCCCTGCACGCCTGCGATGCCGTCGAACGGACCGTGCAGGCTCGCGGGGGCCGATTTCAGGTCAACCGCTGAGATAGCGCTATCTCAAGCAGCCAGCGCAAACTGGCCCGCGCAGGTGCGCAGGTGCCACGTGACAGCCTCGTCAACGACGCCGTCCAGCGGCAGCGTGGCGTCGACGGCCAGCGTCGACATCTCGCCGACCGGCGCCTCCAGATCGGCGAATTGACTGGCAACCAGCGTCGCCGGCATGAAATGGCCGGGACGCGAGCCCACCCGCTTCAGCGCCTCGTCCTCCGGCAGCGCCAGATAAACGAAATGCACCGTTGCGTCGCCCCCGCGCAGACGATCCCGATAGTCGCGCTTGAGCGCAGAACACGCGAGCACCACCGGCTCGCCGCGTGTGCGAGCCTCGTTCAACTCGGCCGCCAACGTGTCCAGCCAGCCCCAGCGGTCAGCATCGACGAGTCCGACGCCGCGCCGCATCTTTTCGACGTTCGCGACCGGATGGAACGCGTCGCCTTCGATAAAACGGGCGCCGATCCGGGCGGCGATGCCGCTCGCCACGCTCGACTTCCCGCACCCCGCGACGCCCATCACCACGATCGCCGAAACTGTCTCGTTCATCATCGTCCCCTTCTTTCGCGCGAAAGATAGCGCTATCTCAGCAGGTCTGAAGAAGGCGGCACTTGGCCGCCTCATGACTTTCTCTCATCCGGTTCGATAATACGAGCCACTACTTGCCACCGCGACGAGACAGCGCTATCTTACTTTCGCCATGACCACCCGAATACTCAGGAAAACCCGCGGCACCGGCCGCCCAACGCTCGAAGAGGTCGCTCGCCGTGCAGGTGTGAGCACCATTACCGCGTCGCGCGCGCTACGCGGCCTCAGTTCCGTGGGCGCGGAATACGTGCAGAAGGTCGAGGAAGCCGCCAAGGCACTGAATTACGTCGCCAATCCCGCTGCGCGGGCACTCGCCAGTGCGCAAAGCAACTCGGTCGCCGTGCTCGTCCCGTCGCTGTCGAACAATGTGTTCACGGATGCCATCGAGTCGATCCACACGGTCCTCAGGCAGCGCGGCATCGAGATTCTGATTGGCAATTCGCATTACTCGCGCGACGCGGAAGAGGATCTGCTTCGTCATTACCTTGCCTCTCCGCCGACGGGCATGATCGTCACCGGATTCGACCGCACTGAAGCGGCGCGCCACCTCATCGATGCGAGCGGTGTGCCGTGCGTCTACATCATGGACCTGGCCGATGCGCCCGGCATTCACTGTGTCGGGTTTTCACAGGTGGAGGCGGGCATGGCAGTGGCGGAGCACTTGATCGCGCAGGGATGCCGTCACAATGCGTTCGTTGCCGCTCAACTCGACCAGCGGATGATGCAGCGCGGAGAGGGCTTTCGCCAGGCGCTGCAACGCGCAGGATTGCACGAGGCCAACCTCGAGGTTCTGACGCCCGCCCCGTCGTCGATCGGTCTCGGCTGCGAACTATTCCGCCAGTTGATGACGCGCCGGCCGGATGTCGACGGCATTTTCCTCGGCAATGACGACCTCGCGCAGGGCGCACTGTTCGAGGCGCACCGGCTCGGCGTTCGCGTGCCGGAGCAGGTCGCGATCGTCGGTTTCAACGATCTGGCCGGCGCTGCCGATTGCGTGCCACGGCTCACGACCGTTCGCACCCCCCGAGCCGAAATGGGACGCATGGCGGCCGAATTGCTGCTGTCGATCATCAACCATGAACCCGTGGCATCGCCGACGATCGATCTCGGTTTCGAACTTGTGGTCAGGGAGAGCACCCGGCGCAGCCGGACACCGTGATCGGGATGGCCGCCGCAGGTCGCGCTCGGCAAAAGGATCAAGATCGGTCCCGCCGTCGCGCATGGTCGCGTGGCGGCACCCCAGGTGCATGCAGCGCCGACGCGCCGCCTTGCGCTCATGACCGTTGCTCGACCGCCGCCGCCACGTCCACGCCGTCATCCGCGCGCCGGACCGGCAGTCGAATGCAGAACGTCGTGCCGCGCCCCGGCTCGCTCGTCACGTCGATCGCGCCGCGATGGCGCTCGACGATGCCGTGCGACACCGACAGCCCGAGCCCGGTGCCCTGCCCGACCGGCTTCGTCGTGAAGAACGGATCGAAGATCCGGCGCACGATGTCGGGCGTCATGCCGGTTCCGGTATCGCTGATCGCGATCGACACCTGTTCGCCGTCGCTCGACGTGCGGATCGTGATCACCCCGCGCGTCGGCATCGCGTGCGCGGCGTTCACGAACAGGTTCATGAACACCTGGTTCAACTGCGACGGCAGACATTCGACCAGCGGCACGTCGCCGTATTCGCGCACGATGTCGGCCTTGTACTTGAGTTCGTTGTGGACGACGTTGAGCGTGCTCTCGAGGCCCGCGTGGATATCGGCCACGCTCCACTCGCCGCTGCCCGGCCGCGAGAAATCGCGCAGGTCCTGCACGATGCGCCGCACGCGCACCGCGCCGTCGATCGATTCGTCGATCAGCGTCACGATCTCGTCGCGCACGTAGTCCAGATCGGCCGCCGCGCGCCGCGCCGTCAGCGCGTCGCGCGTCGCGGGTTCGAGCTGCGGCAGCGCGGCTTCATGCGCGGCGATCACGTCCAGCAGGCTGCCCACCCATGTCTTGAGTGTATTGAGATTCGCGCTGATGAAGCCCACCGGATTGTTGATCTCGTGCGCGACGCCGGCGGCGAGCTGGCCGATCGACGCCAGTTTCTCCGATTGCAGCAACTGCACGTGCGTTTCCTCGAGCGCGCGCAGCAGGCGCCGCTGCTCGTCCTTCTCCTGTTCGAGCCGGATCTGCGCCGCGCGGCGCTCGTCGATCTCGGTCGCCATGTCCTCGCGCGCGCGTTGCAGCATCGCCGTGGTCTGCTCGTAGCGCCGCAACGCCGTTTCGAGTTCGGCGGTTCGCAATCGCACCAGCCGCTCGAGCGTGTCCGTCATCCCGCGCAGAAAGGTGGTGCGCGCATCGAAGCGGCAGACCAGCAGCGTGACGACCAGCGTCGCCGTCGTGAACAGCGCAATGGTCGTGGCCAGCCACGGCGCGTCGATCCCGTTCGCGGCGCCGCAGCGGGCATCCGGCGCGAAATGCGCGGCCGCCATCGCGGTGTAGTGCATGCCCGTGATCGCGATGCCCATGATGAGCGCCGCGCCGATGCGCAGCGCGGTCGCATGGCGCGCCTGCTGCGCGCGCAGCGTCTGCGCCATCCAGAGCGCGACGGTGGACGCGATCACCGCGACGCCGATCGACGCCGCGAACAGCGCGGGATCGTAGCGAATGCCGGGCGCCATGCGCATCGCGGCCATCCCCGTGTAGTGCATCCCGACGATCCCGGCGCCCATCAGCGCGCCGCCCGCCATCAGACGCCGGCGGCTCAGCCGCGCACGCGTGACGACGTTCAGCGCGAAATACGACACGAGCACCGCGATCGCCAGCGATGCGCCGGTATCCGGCAACGCATAGCCGAGCGGGATCGGCAGCGACAGCGCGAGCATGCCGACGAAATGCATCGACCAGATCCCGGTGCCCATCGCGGCCGCGCCGCCGCCCAGCCATGCCCGCTTGAGCGTCGGGTTGTCGAGCAACGAAATGAACGCGGCGAGGTCGAGCGCCGTATACGACGCCAGCGTCGCGATGACGAGCGACAGCAGGACCAGCAGCAGGTTGTAGGAGCCATCCATGATCGAGCGCCCCGGTCGAAATGAACGCGTGGCCGGTGGCGCGCAAGCGGTCGCGCGCCACGGTCACGGCCGTGCGGTGCGCGTGCGTCAGCCGGGCGGCGCGGCAGCGGCAGCGGACGCCTGCGCCGCCGCGGTCGCGGCCGCGCCGGTCAGCACGAGAATGTCGAACGGCGTGCCTTCCCGTGCCTCGAAACGGCGCACCAGCTCGATCTGATGTCGCGACATCACGCTGCCCTTCGTCATCAGCAACACGCCGCGATGCGTGCGCAGATCGTCGGCGAGCTGCATCCCTTCGCGCAGCTGGGCCGACTTGATTTCCGCGACGGACGTCGCGATGCCGAAGCTGGCCGGATCGCGCATCAGTTCGATGAAGCGCGCGACGAGCGACGGGTCGTAGCGCACGCCGGCCTGCGAGCGCAGCACGTCGATCGCCTGCTCGACCGAATGCGGCGCACCGATCTCGCCGTGGCGCAATCCTTCGAAGTCGCGCGCGATCGCGACGATCCGCGCGCCGAGCGGAATCGCGTCGCCCGTCAGCCCGTCCGGCGTGCCGCGGCCGTTGAACCGCTCGTACTGGTGCAGCACGATCGACGCGACCATGTGCAATTGCGCGACCGGCGTGAGCACCATCTGCGCCCGCAGCGGGTGCTGCTGGAACAGGCTGTGTTCGTCCGTCGTCATCTTCACGAGCGGCTTGTGCAGCAGTTCGTCGGGCAGCGACAGCTTGCCGATACCGTGCAGCAAACCCGCGTAGTACACGTCCTGCGCGTGCAGGTTGCTCATCCCGGCCGCCAGCGCGAGCCGGCGCGCCATCTCGCCGACGCGCATCGCATGGCCGCTGGCCGACCCGCAGCGCATCTCGATCATGCTCGCGCAGACCTGGACCATCGCGGTGAAACTGCTTTTCAGGTCGTGCTGCGCGGCTTCGAGGAACAGCACCGTTTGCCCGAGCTCCTCGGTGCGCGCGCGCACCTGGGTTTCGAGCGCCGTGTTGAACCGGCGCAGCGTGTCGTTCTGCGCTTCGGCCAGTGCGGCGAGCCGCGCGGCTTCGGCGCGCAAGCGCCGCTGCTCGAGCGCCTGCTCGAGGGTCATCAGCAGGTCGTGGTCGTCCCACGGCTTGTTCAGGTAGCGATACACGCCGCCTTCGTTGACGGCCTCCACGATCGACGCGATGTCGGAATAGCCGGTCAGCAGGATGCGCATCGTGTCCGGGTACAGCGAGCGCGCCCGCGACAGGAACGCCGCGCCGCTCATGTTCGGCATGCGCATGTCGGACACGATCAGGTCGACTTCGGTCGACGCGAGGATCTCGAGCGCGGTTTCCCCGCTGTCGGCGGTCAGGATCTCGTAGCGCGCGGGCCGCAATACGCGCTTGAGCGCGGACAGGACGCTCGGTTCGTCGTCGACCAGCAGGATCAAAGGGACGGCGGCGGGCTGGGCGGATGCCGCGTCGGCGATCGTTTCGGGTGGTGCATCATTCGTTCCGTTTGTCACGGATGTCGTCATGGCTGGCCTCGGATTGATTGTCTTCACCTCCTCTGTGACATCGGCATCGGCCGCGTCATTCCATATTGGGGGAAACGCTGATTCGTGTGAGCCGCCCGGTGGTGTGCGGCGCACGGCCACTGCGATCCCGACTTCCGGTATCGTTGTGGGAGACGCGCATCAACGCGCGCGCCGCTCTGCATCATTCAACCGTTGGAGCTTTCATGATTCTGGAATTGGCATCGCTCGAAATCGATCCGTCGCAGGCCGAGCCGTTCGAGGCCGCGGTCCGCCAGGCACTCCCGCTGTTCGCCCGTGCGCGCGGCTGCGGCGGCGCCGAACTGCACCGCGTGATCGAGCGCAGCGGCGGTTACCTGCTCGTCGTCAAGTGGGACACCCTCGACGATCACATGGTGCATTTCCGGGAGTCGGACGATTTCCAGGCGTGGCGGCAGCTGGCCGGGCCGTTCTTCAAGAGCCCGCCGCACGTCGTGCATACGGAAGTCGCGGTGAAGTAATCGTCACGGCAACCGCCATAACCCACGGCCCGATGTCGCGACGCACATGCGCTCGCGCTGCCGCACGCAACCTTGCGCCGTGAACACCGGCGCCGCCGACCACCACGAGCCCCGTCATGACCCTCGACCCTTCCGTCCTCGCCGCGTTCACCCCGACCGGCAAGCTGCGCTCGTCGATCAATCTCGGCAACCCGATCCTCGCGAACCGCGACCCGGCCACCGGCGAGCCGTTCGGCGTGTCGATCGACCTCGCGCGCGCGTTCGCCGAGCGGCTGTCGGCCGAGCTCGAGCTCGTCGTGTTCGACACCGCCGGCAAGTCGGTGCAGGCACTGACCGACGAGCGTGCCGATTTCGGCTTCTTCGCGGTCGATCCGCTGCGCGGCGAGACGGTCGCGTTCACCGAGCCCTACGTGCTGATCGAAGGCTTCTATCTGGTACGCGACGATTCGCCGATCCGAAGCAACGCGGACGTCGACCAGCCGCACAACCGCGTAGCCGTCGGCAAAGGCAGCGCGTACGACCTGTACCTCACGCGCGAGCTGAAAGCCGCGCAGATCGTGCGTGCGCCGACGTCGCCGGCCGTCGTGCCGACGTTCGTCGAACAGCAGCTCGAAGTTGCCGCCGGCGTGAAGCAGCAGCTCGAAGCCGATGCGGCCAAGACGCCAGGGCTGCGCCTGCTCGACGAGCGCTTCATGGTGATCCGCCAGGCGATGGGCGTGCCGAAGAGCCGCGGCGAAGCGGCCGCCGCGTTGCTCCGCCGGTTCGTCGAAGAGATGAAGGCGTCGGGCTTCGTCGCCGATGCGCTGAAGCGCCATCGCATCGCGGGCGCGTCGGTCGCGCCCCTCGCTTGATCGGGATCGGAATCGGCCACCCGCTGACGCAACTGCCGCGCCGGTGCCACGCCCGACCTCGGCATCGCGCACCGCCGCCCGCGCGCCAGCCTACTCGGTATTGGCGCGCCGCCACTGCATCGGCGACATCTCGTACCGGCCGCGAAACGCGCGGCTGAACGCCGCCTCGGACGTATAGCCGACGCGGTTCGCGATATCCGATACCGGCGCGCGGCTGTAGCGCAACAGCTCGGCCGCCCGATCCAGGCGCCAGGTCGTCAGATAGCCGAGCGGCGCCTGGCCGACGACACGCTGGAATCGATCCGCGAACGCCGAGCGCGACAGGTTCGACAGCTCGGCGAGATCGTTGACGGTCCATGCGCGGCCGGGATCCGCGTGAATGGCCGACATCGCCGGATTGATCCGGCCGTCGATCGCGCCGGACAGCCAGCCGTGACCCGTCGCCCCCTCGGTCGCCCAGGTGCGCAGCAGCTGGACGAAGATGACGTCCAGCAACCGCGAGATCATCGCGGCGGCACCGGCGCGCGGGCTCAACGCTTCGTCGAGTATGAAATGGCAGCTCAGCTCCAGCCACTCGAACGGCCGTTCCCGCAAGCCCTTCAGCACCAGCACCGGCGGCAGCACCGACAGCAGGCGCTGCGACAGCACGCCGTCGAAGCCGAAATCGCCGCACAGCCACGTGGTGTCGCCGCTCCCGATCGTCAGGCGTTCGCGGTCGTAGTACTGTGGCGCGAGCTCCGTGACGAGCCGGGCGGAACGTCCCGGCCGGTCGGCGATGACATGGCCGTGGCCATGCATCAGCATGACCAGGTCGCCCTGCGACGCCTGATAGCGTTCGTCGAGCCCCTCCACCTCGATCGTCACGCTGCCGCTGCGGATGATGTGCAGCCGGTACTTCCCGGCAGGAAACCGCAACCCGAAAGGCGCCGAGGCGGCGCAGGTGAAGACCGTGTTGCCGCGGATGCGGATCAGCTCCAGCACGTCGGAAAAAGCATCGCGCCGGAACGCGAACGGATCTGCGCCATCGTCCAGCCCGGCCGGCGTCTCAGCAAAGAATTCCGGTTTTTCAGCCATGTCGCGTACTCGGATGGTCTTTAAGATGGACACATCATTCACGCCGGGCGGTGCCGATGTCAAAGGGATTCGACGCGGCACACGGCACACGCGCCGACGTGACCGGCGTCATCCAGCGACCACAGGAGCAGCCACATGAATCCGGAAACGCGCACCGACACCGTTGTACTCATTCACGGCCTGTGGATGACGCCGCTGTCGTGGGAGCATTGGGTCGCCCGTTACGCGCAGCGCGGCATGCGGGTCATCACGCCGGGCTATCCGGGCATCGAGCCGGGCACGGCCGGGGTCGAGGCCCTGCGCCGCGATCCGTCGCCGCTCGTGAACCTGGGCGCGCGCGAGATCTTCGAGCACCTGGCCGCGACGATCGCCGCACTCGACACGAAGCCGATCATCATGGGGCATTCGTTCGGCGGCGCGTTCGTGCAGCTCCTGCTCGACGCCGGCTTCGGCTCGGCCGGCGTCTCCATCGACGGTGCGGCGGTGAAGGGGGTCTGGGCGCTGCCATTCAGCGAGATCAAGGCGACCTTCCCGGTCCTGCGCAATCCGGCCAACCTGCATCGCGCCGTGCCGATCACCGAGACGGAATTCCACTATGCGTTCACGAACAACCTGAGCCTCGCGGAATCGAAGCCGGTCTATGACCGCTACGCCGTGCCCGTGTCGGGGCGGATCCTGTTCCAGGGCGGATTCGCGAACGTGACGCCGAATGCGGCGACGACCTACAACTTCGCGAACGACCAGCGCGCACCGCTCCTTTTCATCGCCGGCGGCAACGACCACATCCTGCCACCGGCCGTGCAGCGCGAGAACTACGAGAAGAACGCGAAGCGCTCGCGGGCGATTTCGGCCTACCGGCTGTTCCCCGGCCGCAGCCACTACACCTGTGGCGAGCAAGGCTGGGAGGCGGTCGCCGACTTCGCGCTCGACTGGGCGCTGGCGCCGGTGGCGGGCGATCTCGGCGATCGTTGAGCCGTTTCGGTCCCGATCGGCCGCGGCGGTCGAACGCGGCGATGGGCCGTCCGCGCACGGGCTCGCGGATTGAGTCCGCCGAGCCCACCGAACCCGTGTACGTTCCACGCTACAACAGCGACGAATCGTCCGCGCGCAACGTGATGCCCGTCCATGTTCCGCTCGCGGCCAGTTCCGCGATCCGCTCGACGATCGTTTCCCGCACGGCCAGCGCGGCGGCATTGACGGGTGAGGTGCTGGACCAGCACAGGCTCGCCCGCCGGCGAGATCCCTGCCCTGTTGCCGCACGGGGTCGCGCCAAGCGACGATCCGCGCATGGATCCGGTGCCGTCGCTCGGCCAGCATACCGATGCCGTGCTGCGCGAGCTCGGCTATGCCGACGATCAGATTCACACGTTGCACGCATCCGGCGCGGTTTGATCGGGCCCGCTCCGCGCCGGCCGTCCTGCCGCAACGTTTCAGATCTGCAACCTAATGCGCTTTCCGGCCGTCTGGCCGCCACCCAACCGCACGCGCCGCGACCCGACAGCTGATTCTCGCCACACGGGCCGCCGGCGCCGGCTGGTGGCCTGCCCCGATACCGGCGCCTCCCTCGTACCGGACGGTCTCCCCCCATCGCACTCGCCTGCGACTGATTCGGAATTGAAACCGATCGGCAAGGGTCGGCGGCCGGCGTTCGGCAACGCCGCGATGGACGCATGTCCCCGACGGGCGTGGCACGCTCCGTGCATTCACGCCAAAGGCGCTGGATCAGCCGTCCCGGCGCTTGACCCAATATTTCGATAAAGTCCGCGTCCGACGCACCGGTATAGGCACTTCTGGGTGCAGGACGCATCGGGGGACACAATGAAAACCAATATCTCGATCGCGGCGTCGTCGGATGAGCCGCGGCACAGCAACGATCGCACCGAAAACAGTCCCGGGTGGATGCTGGACCTTCCAACACGCACCCGCGCGAATCAAAGACGGGGGACGCACCTGCGCACGCAGGCCCCCACCCTGCCGCCGGTCACTTGATCGGCATGCGTGTCTGCGTACCGCTGACGACGGACTGCAAGCTGAAACGCACGCCCTGAGCGCGATCCAGCATTTCATCCGAAGGCGCTCGGGCCGTCGGGATGCAGCGCGCCGCCGTCAGCGAGACCGGAACCTCACGGTCCGTTCCGCCGCATCAGGATTGCGGGCTCACGAAATGCTGTCGATATATGGCTTCCATTCAATCATGAAATGGACTGAGAAACGCCCTCGTTCGGTCTTCGCGATTGCGCTTTCGCTGGCCGTTCTGTTCTTGCTGACGCATCCGTACACGGGCATTCGGCACGATGCGATTCTGTACACCGCGCAGGCGCTCTATAACGCCCATCCGGAGAATTTTTCGCACGACCTGTTCTTCGAATATGGCTCCCAGGATCGCTGGACGATTTACGGCCGGATCTTCTCGAAGCTTATCGCGGCGTTCGGGCTCCGCACGAGCAATCTCGGGTGCCTGATCGCAACTCAGGCGCTTTGGTGGAGCGGCATGTGGCGCCTGACGAAGAAACTGCTGCCTGAACCGTGGCACTGGCTCGCGTTGTTCTTCATCGCCGGCATGCCGGCCGATTACGGCGCCGGTCTGGTCTTCTCCTACGACGAAGGCTTTCTCACCGCCCGGCTTCCCGCCGAAGCACTCGGCCTGTGGGCGATTGCGTCGCTGCTCGAACGCCGGTATCGCGTTGCCATCGCGCTGACCATCGTCGCAACTGCTGTTCATCCGCTGATCGGCGGCGCTTCGTTTGTCTTCGTCATGCTCGGCCTGATGCCGCGGATGAAGTGGTGGTGGCTATTGCCGCTCGCGCTGATGACGTTCGCCGTCGTCGAGATGCCGCCGTTCAAGGGGCTGCACCTGCATCCGTTCGACCCGGAATGGCGCTCGATCGCGCGATACAACCTGCCATTCCTGTTTCCGACCTTGTGGTCGCTTACTGCATGGAGCAAGGTGTGCTGGGCTATCGCACTTCCTGCGATGCTATGTGTACCCCGGACACGCGATCACGGCACGCTATGGTCGAATCTGACGCTGATCGGTATTGCCGGCGTCGCGCTGACCACAATCGCGGACTTGACCGGACAGGACGCGCTCTGGATACAACTTCAGCCTTGGCGTGCGCTGTGGCTGCTGACGCTGATGCAATGGCCTGCGGCCATTTTGCTCGTGCGACGCGAATGCCACACTCGGCCGACCCTGATCTGGCTGCTCGCGATTTGCTGGCTGCTGCTTGACGTCGGCGGCGGGTTCATCGCGCTGACGATTGCTGCGGCGCTCCACGCGACAGCCCGTCAGCCGGCGCCCGCCGCTCCGCGGACGCGGCTTCGCGATCTCGCCGCGCCGCTTCGCTATACGTGGATCGGAACGGCGCTCGGTGCCGCGGTAGTCTGGATCGTCTTCCAGTGCGCCTATCAGGTCGGTCGCGCGGCATATCCGACCGGCAGCGTGAGGCTCGACATCCCCTGGCTCGAAACACTGATTCATACGCACCTGGCCGTCACGCTGGTCGCGTTGTTCGTCATCCTCAATCTGTCGCGCAAACGCATCGCGGTCGTCGGCCTGCCGGCGATATTGGCCGCATTCGCCGCATACGGAATTGTCAATATCGACCAGCGCTCGGAACCCTCCAGGATCATGGAGGCGGGCGTGGATCGCGCTGACTTCGCGCCATTCGAAGATACAGTCGCGCGCGGCGACATCGTCTACTGGGACGGTCCGGCGGACGAAATCGTTTATCCGTGGCTGATGATGAGGACATCGAGCTATTACTCGTCGGCGCAGGCGGCGGGCCTGATCTTCCACCGCCGGACGACATTCGAGGCGGTACGACGGGTCGAACTGATCAAGCAGGATCCCAATTCCGCCCGGCCGCGCGGCGACGACACCCTGGGCAAAAAATCGACCGTATTCATTTCCAAGTATGAATACGTTCCGCTGACCCGAACAGGCATCCGGCAAATCTGCGCAGACCCGGTGCTGGATTTCATCGTATCGCATCGCCACTACCCGGAGTTGGCGACCCGCCATGCGTGGTCGCCCAAACCCCAAAACACCGTCTGGCTGTACGACTGTCGCAGCATCAGAACGACTGCCGCAGTTCAGGGACCATCACCCGGGCACACGCAGCAAGCCGACAACACGAAAGCGGTGCCCGCACGACGGTCGGCTTCCGCCCAGGGCGATGTCTCACCGCCTCGCGACGCGAAGGCGCACGATGTTTGAACGGGGAAATACCCATCATCGATTCGACATGGCAGTTTGCCGTCTGGCTGGCGCGGCCGATACGACAGTAATGACCAGCGACTTGAGACTCGGGGTGACAACATGGACCAATCCGTTGACGTACTCATCATCGGCGCGGGGCCGGGCGGGCTTACCGCCGCCTATCTGCTGACCAGGCAGACCGACCTGTCGGTCGCGCTCGTCGAGAAAGACCCTCACTATGTCGGCGGCATCAGTCGCACCGAACGATTCGACGGCCACTGCTTCGACATCGGCGGACATCGCTTCTTCTCCAAGTCCCCGGACGTAGTCGCACTGTGGCACGAACTGCTGCCGGACGACTTCATCGAGCGGCCGCGCAGCTCGCGCATCTTCTACCGGAACAAGTTCTACCGCTACCCGCTCGACGGAATCGAGGCCTTGCGGAATCTCGGCATCGTGGAAAGCATTCGTTGCGTGCTCTCGTACCTCGCAGCCCGCGTCAAACCTTGCCCGAACCCGAAGTCCTTTCATCAATGGGTCGCCAATCAATTCGGAGAACGACTTTTCTCGATCTTCTTCAAGACGTACACCGAAAAGGTGTGGGGCATGTCCTGCGACGAGATTTCGGCCGACTGGGCCGCTCAGCGTATCAAGGGCCTGAGCCTGTCGACCGCCATCGTCAGCGCGGTGAAGCGCTCGCTCGGCATTCGCTCGCGCAAGACCGACGTCAAGACCCTGATCGAATCTTTCCACTACCCTCGCCGCGGCCCCGGCATGTTGTGGGAAGCCGCCGCCCGAAAATTCCAGGATCAGGGCGGACGGCTGACGATGGGGCAAGCGGCCCGCGCAATGCAATACGACAGCCGCGCGCAGCGCTGGCTCGTCGAAACCGTCGGTCACGACGGACAGACGCATCGCATCACCGCGCGTGACGTCGTGTGTACCGCGCCGCTGCGCGAAACGCTTAACGCGATTTCGCCCCGTCCGTCATCCGCGGATGCCGCGTCGAGGCTTCAGTATCGAGACTTCATCACGATCGCGTTGATACTGGATCGGCCCGCCACATTCACGGACAACTGGATCTACATCCATGACCCGTCCGTCAAGGTCGGGCGCATCCAGAACTTCGCGTCGTGGTCGCCCGAGATGGTGCCCGACGCGGCGACGGGCGGCTGTCTCGGGCTCGAATACTTTTGTTTCGACGGCGATTCGATGTGGGAAAGCAGCGATGCCGACCTCGCCGAACTCGCGATCGGCGAACTCGAGAAAATCGGCCTTGCGACGCGCGACCAGGTTCGCGGATCGCGCGTCGTTCGTCAGCCGAAGGCGTATCCCGTGTACGACGACGATTATCGCGGCATCGTCGATGAGGTCCGCGCGGATCTGGCCGAGCATTATCCGACCCTGCATCTCGTCGGCCGTAACGGGATGCACAAGTACAACAATCAGGATCACGCGATGATGACCGCCATGTTGACCGTCGAGAACATCATCGTGGGGCACAAGCTTCGCGACGTGTGGGCCGTCAACGAGGACGCGGAATATCACGAAAGTGGCAGCGAACCGCAAGCCGGCGCATCGGGGTTGCGCGCGGTCCCGACCCGCGCTGTTCAGTGGGGGCGGACATGATGTTTTCCAGCTATCTGATCGTGAGCGCCCTGTCGCTCGTCGTCGACTGGTCGCTATTCCTCGCGCTGACCTCGGCCATGCACATCGATGCCGGGATATCGGCCTGGGTGGCCTACCTGATCGGCGGTGTCGTGAATTACATGCTTTCGCGCCGCTTCGTGTTCCGCTCGGTCACGATCGGCCGCAGGCGGATCGACGAAGCGCTGATGTTCGCGGCGAGCTGCGGATTCGGTTCGCTGCTGACCGGGGGCATCGTGCATGTCGCTGCAGCACCGCTCGGCAATGTTGCCGCGAAATGGATCGCGGTGATGGTCAGCTTTATCGCGCTGTATCTGGTTCGCAGGGGCGCGGTATTTCGGGCGCCTCGCGCACCTTTGCCGGCCGCTGTTCTGGCGACTGAGCGCCGGGAAGCTCGCGGGGACGCGTGTGTCGAGGCGACGGTTCGTTGAGGGTGAGCGGATGGAGTTGAAGTCGGATCCGGGACAGACTGGTTATCCGGATTCAAGGGCCGAACGGGGCGGACACGTTCCGCCGCCACGTCAGTCTTTCGAAAGAAAAAGGCGTCACGACTGAGCCTAAAGAAGTACTTCAAAAGGTCGTTATACAGCGGATTGGCACTCTATATTCCGTGCCGGCTTGATCCCCTCAGGGATCAACAGATCGCAGTCAACTTCTCGGAAAAAGAACAATGGCGACGGTACAACAAGGGAAATGCCCTTTCTGCAAACAGGTGGTTTTGCCGAAGATCGTGGAGACCGGCGTCATTCAGCGCAACAAACTCCAGTGCCCCACGGAAACTTGCGGCCAGTACATGTACAAATGCCGCACACCCGGGTGTCACGATTTCGCGAAGTGGACGGAGGTCTATGACCACGAGTTCTGCCCAGACTGCACGGAAAGCGTGAGCAACGTGGCGGGTGCAGTCGGCAAGGCAGCGCTTGCTGTCGCCGTTGCCGCCGGTGCGGCATTCGCCAAGGCGGCAGCCACCAAGAAGTAGCGTGCCCGGTTCGCACACCGGGCTCAGGCAGGAGCCAGGAGGATCGACGTGAGCTTGCTGCCCTCGAGTGCGGCAACGCTCCGTCGGCATACGCATCACGCCGAGCTTCCCCTCCCCTTGCCCGCGGCCATGCGACTTTGTGCAGCAACGAGTTGGTCATCCATAGTCGCCACCAGCCACAGACGTGCCTGCTCCTCGATCCGGCGGTTGTGGTCTTTCAACGGCCCCATCGCGGCAGCGGCCTTCCAGACCACCGGGCCGATTCGGCTTTTCCTGCCCGACGGCGCACCGACCAGCAGGCAGTAAGGTCCCAGCGGAAGCGACACGAACGGCAATGCAGGACTGACGCACACGCGCCAGTCAATGAAGGGCGCGTCGCCGATAAGCAGCGGCATGGGCAAGCCGTGGAGCACGCTGAAATCGTACAGCGCAAGTTGCTCGCGCATGCCGGCGTAAATGGGCCGGATGTCGTCGACAACCGCCGCGCGGATCTCGTCGTCGAACATCGGTTCCTGCGCGTATCGGGCAAATGCCTTTCGAGCCTCCCCTTGATATGCACTGAACAGGCCGATCTCCACGCAGTCCTGCACTGCGCGCTGCACATCCGCGGCAGAACCGGCCTCTTCCGGCTTACCCAACTGCGCAGCCCGCAAGAACCGGGCAAGTCCGGCCTCGTGAACGACAGGGCCATCCGCAGACGCATCGTAGTCAGCGCCATTGCCAAGCGGCACATAGACATATTCCTCCGCTGCGAAATGCGACTTCTTGCCTTCGTCGAACTTGATTTCGCAGTCAACGCAGTCCAGATAGCGCGTCCCGATTCGGCCATGCTCCCAAACCCAATTTTTCAGGAACGGACGGAGCGGATGCAGTCTGTCGTGATCAGTCATGGGAACCTCCCGGTTGCCCCAGTATAGGTCCAGGTTGTCGATTGCCCGGTGCCGGACATCAATCCGACGGACCGAGGCGCCGGTCAGATTGCACGCGACACACGCTCCGCAGAACCGTTTCCGGTTCGACGCGGCCATGCACGATTTCGTCAGGATGGCTTTAAGGCGACGGGTGCGATGAGCGTTGCTCCGTTAGAGAATCGTAAGCATGGTATCGGAGTGACGGACATACCTTTACATGCCGCGTTGATGTACTAATCTAAATCGAGCAACAAGGGGCAGACTTCGAATTCGACCTGAGAGCGAAATTATTAAGGAATATTTTAATATTCCAACGGGGGCCAGTCATGATTTCCAATAAAGACAACAATCCATTGAACGGGGTTTCGGTCGGATCGACGGTTGACGCGGGCACGCTGAATTTCAGCCATTCTCAGATCCACGGCGCCATCACGAAGTTGGACAAGCGCGGCCGCATAAACACGGACTTCATGAGTGGCGAGAGCAGCTTCGTCTATAAGGAAACGATGAATTCCGGCGCACTCGGACTTGGCGGATCCTATGGCGTAAGCGGGCTGATGCAAGTCTCGAGTTCCTTCGACGCCTACGTCGGCCAGAGCGCGGCGCTTAGTTCAAAATCAATCCGGACTCACTACAACTCGATCATCCAGGCGGGTGTCGAATTTGTCGATTTCGACAATCTCACGGTCACGCAGTTTCTTGCAGCATTGAGCGGCAGCGCGAGAGACGCGGCGATGAGCGCCCTGAAGCACTACAACGCAGTCATGGCCGACGCTCGCAAGCAGAACGTTTCAGTCCGCGACGTTGTATCGGGCAAGGTCAACAACCCCGAGGTGCGACGCTTGATCGACGAATGGCTGACCTCGTCCGACGAGTTCGTCCGCAGGAATGGCTTTGGAATCGTGATGGCCGTTTTCTGGGGCGCCTATGGCGCGGTAAGCCTGACAATGACATCGAAGCAGACCGCCGAAGCGTGGACATACGGCGGCTCGGGCAGCTTCTCTTATGCGGGCACTGGCAAGAGCGTGACGGTCGGCGCCGCTTATGATGGCGGCCGCAGCAACTCGGCGTCGAATGTGGAAGTGAGCTGCACCGCTTATTCGTGCGGCAGCGCGATCGAGAAGCGCATTTCGGAATGGTTCGACGCGGTCAATAAGTTGGCGCGCGATGAGCTTTGGGAAATCGACGTGATGAAGCTGCAGCCGCAGAAAGCGATTCTTCCGAGCAAGGAAATCCCAGCGTTCAGCGAGCCAAAACCTGACGAGGAAACGAAGCAGGAAGTCGACAAGCTCGATCTGAGCGCGGTCGAAACGCTCGCGCAGGAATCGGCGTTCAAGCAGGCGAGCCAGAAGAACAAGGACCTGACGTTTTCCAGGTTCGTGGAGGACAGTGGCGAGCGCGCCGACACCTCCAAGCTCAAGAACCTGATCGGCAAGATCAAGAACAATGTGATCGAAGGTTCGCCAGAAGTGAAAAATGGTGCGAGCAAACGCGCCAGGATCGCGCCGGAAGAAGCGATGGCCGCGGCGTCCACCGCAGACGCTCCCGACTCAGGCGACGAGATGACGCCCCTCGGCGTATGGATCGCGCGTTGGCCGGACCTCTTCCCGTGGCTCGCACAGGGTTACATGAACGCCATCGTCGATGATCCCGACATCGGAGAGCTGAAGCGTCGCACCTTCATCCAGGATTGCCTGACGTTGAAGAAAATTTACTATTGCGCGTCGTCATCCGGAATTACGGAGCTGCGTCGGAAGGATATCGATCAGCAGCCTGTCTCCACTCGTCAGCTTGCAGACGAGTTCGGCAACGCCGCCAGTAGCGTGCAGTCGGGTGAATCGGCCTCGCTCGGCGTGGCAGCTCAAAAGATTTACGACATCTGGAACGCCAATAGCCTGCTGCGTAACGCGGAACTCGGGCTCGGCTTGCTCTGCGTCGACCAGTCGATTCGCGTTAGCGCCAGCCATAGCGGCGACGACAAGCGCATGAGCTATCGTTTGGCACCCTGCCAGTTCGACGAGAAGCACAACAACCAGAGCGTGTTCAGCGAGTTCTTCAAGCTGCTTCCGCTCATCACGCCGGACGGTGAGATCATCGCATTCGGGCCGGCGGCGGGTGGTCTCAGCTCGATTTATGCCAACGACAGTGCCGTCTTCAGCGCCTCGTCGGACGGTGCGCGTTACATGAAGTTCCTGCCCGACGGACAGCATGGGCTGTTGAAAAACGATGACGCCCGCGTGCGCCTCTACCCGATCCGCTTCGCAGCCGCCAACGGCACGGATTGGCTCGGCCAGTCGGTCTCCACCGGGATTTCATGTGACCAGCATTTGGTGCCGAATCTGACCGCGCTCGACGAACAGCTCCGCAAGCTCAACGCATGGTCGTTCAGCAGCGACGCATGGAAGGATGGCCAGTGGGAGCCGGACACGCACTACGCAATGAACAAAATCCCGAAGCAGTATATCGGCATCGCCGACGCGCCGGCCAACATCTTCAAGTAAAGCAGGAGCATTACCCGCAACGTCGCGGGCATCGCCCGCTCGCTGCCGTTGTCACGTCCTGACCCGGCGATAGACCCGCTGTTGCCATCGGCCCCTTCTTTTGCGAGAGACCATCATGGGCAGAAACGCCACCATCAAGATCACGAACAATACGAGTCATCAACTGCAGCTCGGTGACGTTAAAGTCGAGCACGGCAAGTTCAACGCCGATCCACCAAAGACGATCGACAGCCAGGGCCAATGGGAAGTCGGCAATCACACCGGCGCGAAGATCGGCCCGAAAGGTCAGCTCGAATACAAGCTGATGAAGCCGGACCACACCAGCGTGATCTGTACCATCACGTTTACCTGGAATCACCCGTTCAGCAGTGCAGACAGCGCGTACGGCGCCACTGCCGACAAGCCTGGCATCGTGGTGCTCACGCCCGACAAGAACCGCTACACCGGCCACGACCAAACCGTGGTCTGGACGATCGGCCTGATCTCCCAGTAATCGCGCGCCTCTGCAGCCATCCAGACCCCGTTGCTCCATCTTCAACAGGAGAAACTTCATGAAAAGTTCCGCCATGTTCCTCGTACCGGCGCTCGTTGCAGGTTTCGTATTCAGCGGGCCGGCTCAGGCCGCGGACAAGAAGTTCTGCTACATCCATCACAATTGCCCCGACGACGGGAAGATGCCGAGTGTCAAAAACCCGGCATTATTCACCAAACGCCAATGCGCCAATCAGCCAAAAGGCAAAAGCTGGGGTGACGGGCCGGCGGGAAAGGCCGTTTGCGAGAACGTAAATTAACCCGATAAACATGGCATACCTAACTTCTCCGCAATCCATGCGCTTCACAATTTCAACCAGGTGAATCCCGCCGACGCCCGGTCGAACATGGGCTGTCTGCTCGATGGTTGTCAACAACGCGTCGACCAGATCATGTTGACCGGGAACCGGCGCCGCCAACCGCGGCGTTGCGTTTCCCCGCCTGGAGCCGACTCGCCGAAGCAATCGACTGATGGCTCGATGGCAAGCCCGAATGGCGTCCGTCTCTGCCGACAATAGCTTGCGACGCGGATCGGTTTGCATCAACCACAGTCTGTCGTTCTACCTGGATCGCGAAGCGGTCATGAAAGAGCATGCGGCGTCTCCCTACCGACGATGCGCCAATACCGATGAGGCACCGCCGCCCTGGCACACACCCCCTCACCCAAACAACTTCATCGCCGTCGCCAGCGTATTGACGACACCCCAAGCCAGCGGAACCAGCACATACAACCAAAACACCGCCAGCACCGCCTTGTTGGTCGGGCGAACCGAAGCAACCATTTCGTTCATTTCTCGCATCTCCAGAAATTTACTTGCCCGCATCGAGCTGCGCATCGCTCATGTGATGTCGCTCGTCCACCCGCTTGACGAACAGGTTGCAGACGAAGCCAACCACAAGCAGCGACGCCATGATGTGAACCGTCATCGTGTATGCATCGGCCTTCACGACGCCGTGTGCAACTTCGTACGCACGGATGTAATTGACGAGCACCGGCCCCGCGATACCCGCCGCGGCCCAGGCAGTCAGCAACCGCCCATGAATCCCGCCGACATACGCAGTCCCGAACATGTCCGCGAGATAAGCGGGCACCGTCGAAAACCCGCCGCCATACATCGACAGGATCAGGCAGAACGTCAACACGAACAACGCGATCTGCCCGGCTGAAGCAAACAGCGGCGCACAGAAGTACAGCACCGCACCCAACACGAAGAAGATGAAGTAGGTATTCTTCCGCCCCACCCAGTCCGACGCCGACGCCCATACGAAGCGCCCACCCATGTTGAACAGCGACAGCAACCCGACGAAACCGGCCGCGGCCGCCGCACTCACGGCACCCTTGAAGCTCTCCTGGATCATCACCGACGCCTGCCCGATGATGCCGATCCCGGCCGTCACGTTCAGAAACAGCACGAGCCAGATCAAATAGAACTGCGGCGTCTTAAGCGCCTGGTCGATGTGCACGTGATTCGACGTGATCATCTTGTGCTTCGTTACCGCCGGCGGCGTCCACCCTGCCGGTTTCCAGCCGGCCGGCGGCACGCGGATCGCGAGCGCGCCGATCGACATCGAGATGAAGTACGCAACGCCCAGCACGATGAACGTCTCGGCAACGCCGACACTCGTCGCGCTCTTGAAATGATTCATCAGCGCGACGGACAGCGGCGCGGCGATCATCGCGCCGCCGCCGAAGCCCATGATCGCCATCCCGGTCGCCATCCCGCGCCGGTCCGGGAACCAGCGGATGAGCGTCGATACCGGCGACACATAGCCAAGCCCGAGCCCGATGCCGCCGACCACGCCGTAGCCGACGTACAGCAACACGATCTGGTGGAGCTTCACGCCGAGCGCGGAAATCAGGAAGCCGCCGCCGAAGCAGCATGCGGCCGTGAACATCGTGCGACGCGGCCCGACGCGTTCGAGCCACTTGCCGGCGAACGCGGCGGACAAGCCGAGGAAGAAGATCGCGAGCGAGAAGATCCAGCCGAGTGTCGTGAGCGACCAGTCCCCAGGCGCGGATTCGGTGATGCCGAGCACTTTCGTGAGCGGGCCGTTGAATACCGAGAACGCATACGCCTGGCCGATGCACAAATGCACCGCCAGCGCGGCGGGCGGCACCATCCACCGCGAAAAGCCCGGTTGCGCGATGGTGGCTTCCTTCGAAAAGAAAGGCGCGGCGCCTGCACGGGCGCCGGGATCGATAACGCTGCTCATCAGTGGTGTCTCCGTTGGGGATCGTTGCGATCCGTTTTGTCTGTCGTCGCTTCGACCGGGCGCTGTCGTCGCCTGGCTGACGGGTGTCGTCCCATATGCAACTCAGGATCATATGGAACGGCCCGTCAGGGTCGATTCGCTGGCCGCTTTGGTATCGGCTTTGAGGAAATTAGTTCATGAGCACCGCATGTTCAATATGCTATTTTTTATCCTATTCAGGACGACGTAGCGACGACGTCGATCGAGATTGGCGCGAGAGCCCGCGCCGGCCGGCCCGATGATCCGACTACCGTGCGAGCGTACAGGATGAAAAAAACCGCATCGCGCAGTCGTTACCGATTCATCCCTCTAAATCCCCGGCCCGAAGCTCGCTCGCCACCCATCGCCCCGTCGCACCGGCACCCGCCGCTCCGCGCTGCCACCCTCGCTGGCGCACTGGCCCCGCGCGATTTCATCGACGCGCGGCGCATGCCGCCGAAACTGACCCATTCGATCATTCCAGAGCACTGACTGATCAAAAAATGATCGATACGCGCATCGACCTAGGGTTTTCATTGACTGATTCAGTCACGATATCGACTAGAATGCACACATCGCTCAACAAAATTGATCGAAACGAGCAAACAACCCGAAGTAGCCTTCGGCGCGCGTTTCCTCATACGAGTTGCACGGCGTGACGTACATGGCGGCGCCGTCCTGACCGCCAGCGCGCAGCCTTCGCTGATATCGACCCAACCCATGGACACGGCGCTTCCGCCCGCCGTCCCATCCCCGATGGAGCAAGCATGTCAATGTCGTTCAAAGGAATCGTTCCCGCGCTGATCACGCCGATGACGGCGGACGAGAACGTCGATGAAGACGGCCTGCGCGCGCTGGTCGACCGGCTGATCGAGTCAGGCGTGCACGGGCTGTTCGTGCTCGGCACCAATGGCGAATTCATCGCGCTGAACGAAGAAGAGAAACTGCGCATCGCCCGCATCGCGGTCAGCCAGTCCCGTTCGCGCGTGCCCGTCATCGCGGGCACCGGCGCCTATGCGACGCGTGACGTGATTGATTTGAACCGGAAGATGAGCGAGGTCGGCGTGGACGCCGTATCGGTCATCACGCCGTATTTCAACGGCGCGACGCAACCGGAGCTCTACACGCACTACAAGAAGATCGCCGACGCAACGCCGCTTCCCGTCATGCTCTACACGATTCCCGCGAAAGCGGGCATCACGCTGACGGTCGATACCGTGCGCCGCCTTTCCGAGATTCCGAACATCCGCGGCATCAAGGACAGCGGCGGCGACTTCGATCGCCTGCTGCAACTGATCAACCTGCGGCGCGACGACTTCGCCGTCTTCACCGGCACCGACTCGATGATTCTGTGGACGCTGATCGCCGGCGGCGACGGCGCGGTTGCCGCGACGACCAATGCCGTCCCGCATGTCGTGATGTCGATCTGGAACAAGTTCCAGGCAGGCGATATCGCCGGCGCACGCGCCGCACAGGAATCGCTGCGTCCGCTACGCGATGCGTTCGCGCTCGGCACGATGCCCGTCGTGCTTAAAACGGCCGCGCAGATGCTCGGGATGCCTGCCGGCCCCGCGCGGTCTCCCGCGCAACCGCTTGACGACAACGCCCGCGAGCGCCTGGCGCGGGCGCTCTCCCTCTACCGCGACGCCGCGCGCGATCACTGAAACGGATCATCAGCATGACGACTTATCATTTCCAGACAGTCAAGCACATCGTTCACGGCGCCGGCAGCCTCGCCGCGCTTCCCGACAAGCTGGCGCTGCTCGATACGCCGGTCGAACGCATCGCGTTGATCACGCAACCCGCGATGGAAGCGCTGGGGATCGCCGATCGCGTGATCGCATCGCTCAACACGAAGGACGTCGACGTGCGCATCATTCGCGGTGTCGAACCGGAGCCGACCATCGGCAATGTCGAGACGGTGTTCAAGGAGCAGATCGAACCGTTTGCGCCCCAGGCCATTCTTTCGATCGGCGGCGGCAGCGTGCTCGATGCGGCGAAACTGTTCGCGGTGCGGCTGACCAACGACGAACCGCTGCGCGACTGGCTGGGCATCGACCTGATCAAGCACCCCGGCGTGCCGATGATTCTCGTGCCGACGACCGCCGGAACCGGCTCCGAGGTCACGCCGAATGCGATCGTGACGCTGCCGGACGAATCGCTGAAGGTGGGGATCGTCAGCCGTCACCTGCTGCCGCAACTCGTCATTCTCGATGCGGAGCTGACGCTCGGCCTGCCGAAGCCGATCACGGCCGCGACCGGCATGGATGCGTTCGTGCATGCGCTCGAATCGTACATCTCGACGAAAGCGAACCCGATCAGCGACATGTATGCGATGGAGTCGATGCGCCTGATCGGCGCGAACATCGTCGAAGCGTACGAAAACGGCCAGTCGCTGAAGGCGCGCGAGGCGATGATGCTCGGGTCGATGTATGGCGGCCTCGCACTCACCGCCGCCGGCACCGCGGCGGTGCATGCCCTCGCCTATCCGCTCGGCGGGATGTTCAACGTCACGCACGGCGTGGCGAACGCGATGCTGCTGCCGCATGTGATGGCGTTCAATCTCGATGCGATCGAAGGCCGGTTGTCGAACGTTGCGCGCGCACTCGATCTGGCGTCGCAGGCCGACCCGGACGCGGTCGCGGCACGCAAGCTGATCGACAAGATGGAGGAATGGACCGCGGCCGTCGAGATTCCGCAGGACCTGCGCAAGTTCGGCGTGTCCGAAGCGCATCTCGATGCGCTCGCGGTCGCGGCGTCGAAGGTCAAGCGCCTGCTCGGCAACAACCCGAAGGCGCTGGCGCTCGACGACATGAAATCCATCTACCGGCGCCTGCTGCCGTGAACGCGCCCGCCCAGCATGGAGCACGGCTCCTGATCGTCGCCGACGACCTGTCGGGCGCGGCCGATTGCGCGGTGGCCGGGCTGCGTCATGGCTTGACGGCGATGGTCCTGCTCGATGCGGAACGCGCACCGGCGCCGCCGCACGGGGTGGACATCCTGTCGGTCGACGTGGACTCGCGTCGCGTCTCCCGCGACGTGGCCGCCCGACGCACCGTCACCGCCGTCGATTCGCTGTCGCGTGCCGGCACGCGCCTCTACAAGAAGATGGACTCCACGCTGCGCGGCAATTTTGCAGCGGAAGTCGCCGCGCTGGCGTCGCATCGCGGGATGGCAATCGCGTGCCCCGCCTACCCGGCCGCCGGCCGCACCACCCTGGACGGACGGCAATGGGTGCGCGGCGTCCCGGTGGAAGCCAGCGAATACTGGCGCAACGAGAACCTTCCCGGCAATGCCGATCTGGTTGCATTGCTGTCCGCCGAGCATCTGCGCGTCGCATACGCGGCAATCGGCACGGTGCGCGGCGAACCGGGCACGCTCGCGGCACGGTTGCGGCAGCTGCAATCCGATGGGGCGCAAGCCGTCGTCTGCGACGCGTCGTCCGACGAGGATCTGCAACGGATTGCCCGCGCGTCGGCGACGCTCGACAACGTGTTCTGGGTCGGCTCGGCCGGCCTGGCCCCTGCCGTCATCGAGGCGCTGGAGCCACCCCGCGACATGCCCGGCCCGGCGGCCGACGATCAGGGTCCGCAAGGACCGGTGCTCACGGTGGTCGGCAGCATGTCGAGCATCTCGCATGCGCAGCTGGACTGCCTCAAGGCACGCGCCGGCGCGCAGCTCGTCACGCTCGACATTGCCGTCTCCGCGCTGGACGCGCCGCGCAGCGACGTGACGACGACGGTATGCGACGCGCTGCGTCGCGGCCGGCACGTGGTGGTCTCGTTGAGCCAGACGCAGCGCGGCGAGGTGAGCGACGGACTGCGGTTCTGCAACCGTCTTGCATCCTTGCTCGCGCCCGCCCTGCGCGACGCGGGCGGCGTCATCGCGACCGGCGGCGAAACGGCGCGCGCGCTGCTCACCACGGCCGGCGCAAGCGCGCTGCGGGTCGTCGACGAAATCGAGGACGGCATGCCGCTGCTTGAATGCCGGCTGCACGGCAAGGCACTCTCCGTCGTGACCAAAGCGGGCGGCTTCGGCCAGCCCGAGTCGCTTTATCGCGCGTGGCGCCGGCTTGCGAATGCAGGCAAGACGGCCGCCACCACTCAAATCAATCTGTGAAGGGAACCGCCATGGACAACCGTCCCATCATCGGCATCACCATGGGCGACGCGGCTGGCGTCGGACCGGAAATCATCATGAAGAGCCTGGCCCATGCTTCCGTGTACGAGCAATGCCGCCCCGTGGTCATCGGCGACGCCGCGCGCTTGCGGGACGCCGGTCGCCGGGCAGGCGTCGATCTCGAGGTTCGGACGGTCAGCCGGCCGGCCGACGGCGCGTTCCGCCTGGGCGTCGTCGATTGCATCGACCTGGCACTCATTCCGGCCGATCTGCCTTATGGAAAGCTGTCGGCGATCGCCGGAGACGCCGCCTATCAATACATCGCCCGCACCGTCGAACTGACTTCGAACGGCGAACTCGACGCGATCTGCACCGCCCCGCTCAACAAGGAAGCGCTGCATGCCGGCGGCCATATTTTCCCCGGACACACGGAAATGCTCGCGCACCTGACCGGCATCGACGAAGTATCGATGATGCTGGTCGCGCCCAATCTTCGCGTGATCCACGTGACGACGCACATCGGCCTGCTCGACGCGATTCGCAAGATCGAGCCGGGCCTCGTGCAACGCACGATCGAACGCGCGCACGACACGCTGGTTCGCGCGGGCATCGCGAATCCGCGCATCGGCGTGTGCGGCATCAATCCGCATGCCGGCGAGAACGGGCTGTTCGGCTACGGTGAAGAGGAGGAGAAGATCGTGCCGGCGGTCAACGTGCTGCAGGCGCGCGGCTGGGACGTCGAAGGCCCGCTGCCGGCCGATACGCTGTTCTTCCGTGCGGGCCGCGGCGATTTCGACGTGGTCGTCGCGATGTATCACGACCAGGGGCACGGGCCGGTGAAGGTGATGGGCCTCGAAGCCGGCGTGAACGTGACGGTCGGCCTGCCCGTGATCCGGACGTCGGTCGACCATGGCACGGCGTTCGACATCGCCGGCCGAGGCATCGCCGACGAACGCAGCCTGCTGGAAGCGTTCCGCCAGGCCGTGGACCTCGCCACGCGACGCAACGAGACGTCGCCCGTCGCAAGCGCCGCGTAAGCGGCCCGTATGCAACGACACGCAGCACCGTCGGGCGCGACCGGCAGGCACATGCCGGATCGCTCGACGCACCGAACGCACATCAACCGAAGGTAACGTGGAGACAAGCAATGGCCACCTTCAGTTATTGGGACACAGCCACCATCATCGGCATGGTTGTCGTCTACATCGTGATAACGAGCCTGATCAGCATTCGCCTGCGCAGCCGCAATTCCGAGCAGTTCATGGTGGCCGGGCGTTCGATGCCGGCACTGGTGGTTGCCATCCTGCTGATGTCCGAATTCATCGGCGCCAAATCGACGGTCGGGACGTCGCAGGAGGCGTTCTCGGCCGGCATCGCCGCGTCGTGGTCCGTGCTCGCCGCGGCGATCGGCTTTCTGTTCTTCGGCCTGTTCATGGCCAAGCGCCTGTATGCGTCCGGCGAGTTCACGATCTCCGGGTTCATCGCCCAACGATACGGCCACGGTGCGAAGCTCGCCGTCTCCGCGATCATGATCTACGCGCTGTTCGTGGTGAACGTCGGCAATTACGTGAGCGGCGCGGCGGCGATCTCCACGGTCATGCGTATCAACTTGCCCACGGCCGCCGCCATCACCGCCATCGTCAGCACGATCTACTTCGTCTGGGGCGGCCTCAAGAGCGTCGCGTACCTGACCGTCGTCCACAGCGCCGTGAAGCTGCTCGGCATCGCCATCCTGGTGGGCGTCGCGTGGAAGCTGTCGGGCGGCATCAAGCCGATGGCGCAGAGCATGCCTGCGCACTACTTCACGTGGAGCGGCGCATTGTCGGGCGGCACGATCGGCGCATGGATCATCGGCACGGCCGGCGCGATCTTCTCGACACAGTTCATCATCCAGGCCATCTCGGCCACCCGCAGCCCCGAGGGGGCACGCGCGTCCTCGCTGATCGCCGCGGTCCTGTGCGTGCCGATCGCGGTCGCACTCGGCTTCATCGGCGTGACGGCCAAGTACCTGTATCCGAACATCAAGAGCCTGTATGCGCTGCCGGTGTTCCTGCAGCACATGAACCCGATTCTGGCCGGCATCGTCACGACGTCGCTCGTCGCATCCATCTTCGTCAGCGTCTGCACCGTCGCACTGGCCATCGCGTCGTTGATCGTGAAGGACTTCTATGTTCCTCGCTTCCGTCCGACGCCCGACGTCGAACTGCGAATGACGCGCTGGATCTCGCTGGTCGTCGGCTTCCTGCCGCTGATCTTCGTGCTGTTCGTCCCGCAAATCCTCGCGCTGTCATTCTTCAGCCGTGCGCTTCGCCTGTCCGTGTCGGTCGTCGCGCTGATCGGCATCTACCTGCCGTTCTTCAGCGGCAAGCGCGGCGCCGTATCGGCCCTCATCGTCGCGACGATCGCCACGACACTCTGGTACCTGCTCGGCAACCCGTTCGGCATCGACAACATGTACGTCGCACTCGTGACGCCCGCCATCGTGCTGGTCGTCGGCAAGCTGTTGTTCCATGGCGAGGACTCGAACCTTCGCGACAAGCGGCTCACGCATCGCGAATCGCACTGACCGCGCAACCCCAGAGACATTTCATGAGCACGAACTTCGTTGAAGCGGCGAGCGCCGCGTCGGATCACTGCGTTCGCACGGCGTATGCCGACGCGGAACGGCAAGAGGCGTTTCTGCCTACCCCCTGCGTGCAGAACCATGCGGCCAACCTGCACTGCCTCGCGAACGGCGACCTGCTGTGCGTCTGGTTCGGCGGTACCCAGGAAGGCATTCCCGACGTCTCCATCTACCTGTCGCGCCTGGCGGCCGGGACGAGCGAGTGGTCGTCGCCGCGCAAGCTGTCGGACGACCCGACCCGCTCCGAACAGAACCCGGTGCTGTTCACCGCGCCCGACGGCCGCCTTTGGCTGATCTACACCGCGCAATTGTCGGGCCATCAGAACACCGCGATCGTGCGCCGCCGCATCTCGATGGACGGCGGCATCACGTGGGGCCCGGTCGAAACCCTGTTCGACCACCCCGGAACGTTCGTCCGCCAGCCGATCGTCGCGCTCGACAGCGGCACGTGGATTTGCCCGGTATTCCTGTGCCGCACCGAACCCGGCGAGCGCTGGGTCGGCAACGACGACGTCAGCGCGGTCATGGTCTCCGACGACCAGGGCGCGACGTGGGTGCGACATGAGGTGCCGGACAGCGTCGGGTGCGTGCACATGAACGTTCACGTGCTGCACGACGGATCGCTGCTGGCGCTCTTCCGCAGCCGCTGGGCCGACTTCGTCTACGCGAGCCGCTCGACGGATGGCCGCACGTGGAGCGCGCCCGTGCCGACCGAGGTGCCGAACAACAACTCGTCGGTTCAGTTCACGGTGTTGCGGAACGGTCATCTCGCCCTCGTGTTCAACGACAGCGATGCGTCGCACGGCAACGCGCGTCGCGCATCCCTGTACGACGACATCGAAGACTCGGAGGATAGCGGCGAACTGCGCGACCAGAAGGCGTCCGCGCGTGGCACCGCCTTCTGGGGCGCGCCGCGCGCGCCGATGTCGCTCGCCATCTCCGAGGACGGCGGCAACACATGGCGACGCCGCCGCAACCTCGAAATCGGCGACGGCTACTGCATGACGAACAATTCCGCGGACCAGCGCAACCGGGAATATTCGTATCCGTCGATCGTACAGTCGCAGGATGGCGCGCTGCACGTCGCGTTCACCTGGTTCCGCCAGAAAATCAAGTACGTGCGCGTCGACGAGTCGTGGGTTCGCGGTCGATGATGCCCGCCGGGGCAACGGGCCGGTCGCTGCGGCAATTCGATAAACTTGTCGGTCGGGATGCGCAGACGTGCGCGCCCATTCGATCAGACCAGGAAATCACGCACATGAAAGTGACCAGGCGCCGGGAGGCGATGCTGCAGGCCGTGCTCGGGGGCATGACGGACGTTGCGACGTTGTGCGAGCACTTCGGGATGTCGGAAGCGACGGTTCGCCGGGACCTGCGTGCGCTGGCGAGCGACCGTCGCATTCTTCGCACGTACGGCGGTGCCGCGGCGGTCGGCGGCCACGAGCCGGAGCCGTCGCTCGAGGAGCGGCGCGTCAGCTCGCAGGAGCAGAAGGAAGCGATCGCGCACGCGGCGAGCCTGTTCGTCGAGGACGGCGATACCGTGTTCCTCGACGGCGGCACGACGACGGCGGCGCTGGCGCGTTTGCTGGCCGGCCGGACCGCCGTTCACGTGGTCACCAACAACCTGCTGGTCGTGAGCCCGCTCGCCTCGTCGGGCGTTCAGGTGACGGTGATCGGCGGCGACGTCCGATCGTCCAGCATGAGCACGCTCGGGCCGCTCGCGCAGATCGCGCTGAGCCGGCTGAGCGTCGACAAGGCGTTCCTCGGCGCCGATGGCGTGGTCGCCGAACTGGGCTTGTGCGAAGCGAGCAGCGAGCAATCGTATCTGAAGGAGTGCGTGATGCGACAGGCTGCCGAAGTCTTCGTGCTCGTGACCGCGGACAAGCTCGGTCGCGCGAGCCAGCAGCACTGGACACCGCTCGAGCGTGACTGGACGCTCGTGACGGATGACGGGGCGCGGCACGAGCAACTCGAGCCGTTCCATGCGCAGGCACGGGTCACGGTTCATGCCGTCGGCACGCACGCTGAAACGGCATCCGGTCGTTCATC
Organism: Burkholderia sp. 22313; assembly: GCF_052045245.1. Classification (NCBI taxonomy): domain Bacteria; kingdom Pseudomonadati; phylum Pseudomonadota; class Betaproteobacteria; order Burkholderiales; family Burkholderiaceae; genus Burkholderia; species Burkholderia sp. 22313. The sequence goes on along the minus strand of NZ_JBQEON010000002.1, from coordinate 16,320 downwards.
GCAGGTTCAAGCGTAGCAGGAGAGATCGTGGGTCAATCGGAGCAGTCGGGTTCGGGCTCGGGTTCGCGCCATGCCGTCGTCACGGGCGCGTCGTCAGGTATCGGACGAGCCATCGTCGATCGGCTGCTCGCCGACAACTGGCGCGTGACGGGACTCTGCCGATCGCACGTTGAAGCGAGCCGCGAATCGCTGAAAATCGTGCCGGTCGACGTCACCGACTTCGCGGCACTCGGGCCCGTGTGCGACGAACTGGGTGCGGTGGACGCCCTCGTGCATGCGGCCGGCTTCATGCGTACCGCGCCGCTCGGCCAGCTTTCACACGAGGATGGCGCGGCAATGTGGCGCCTGCACGTCGAGTCCGCCACCTTTCTCGCCGATCGTCTGGTTCCCCGGATGTCCGCCGGCGGACGCATCGTGCTGCTGGGCAGCCGCACCGCCAACGGCGCGGCCACGCGCAGCCAGTATGCGGCGACCAAATCCGCGCTGGTGGGCCTGGCGCGGTCCTGGGCGGCGGAACTCGCGCCCCGCGGCATTACCGTCAATGTCGTCGCGCCTGGCGCGACGGATACCCCGTTTCTGCGCGATCCGGCACGCGCGGCAACGCCTCCGAAGCTTCCGCCGATCGGGCGGTTCATCACGCCCGAGGAAGTCGCCGCGCTGACCGGTTTTCTGCTGAGCGCGCAGGCGAGTGCGATCACCGGGCAGCAAATCGTCATGTGCGGCGGTGCGTCGCTTTAGTGCGCTTTAGTGCGGTGCGGCGTGGGATTCAGCGTCAGGCCTGCGATCACTTCGAGGGTACAACCGCCCTGCTCGAAGGGATCGACGTGACGTCGCGGTTCGGCTTCTACGCGACAGGCGTGAACGGCTCCGGCACCCGGCCCGCCGCCTGACGATCGATCATCCAGCCGGGATAGCCGGGCGGCAACGCGCTCACGGCGTCCAGACGTGCAAGTTCGTCGTCGGTAAGACCGACATCGACCGCGCCGAGATTGTCTTCGAGCTGTTCGACCCGTTTGGCGCCGACGATGACGCTCGTGACGCTTGCCCGACGAGGCGTTCGGACTGGCCAAAGGAGTAAACGTCGGCGGTATCGATGAAGTTGATGCCCGCGGCCAGTGCGCGGGCAATCAGTCGGGTCGCGCCGTCCTGCTCCACTGCACCGATCGCCGCCCACATGCCGGCATCGGCATGACCGCCCAGTGTCATCGTGCCGAGGCACAGCTCGGAGACATACAGGCCGGTGCGGCCCAGTTGCTTGTATTGCATGGTCGTTTGCCTCAAGGTCGGCTGGAAAGAAAGCGGCGACGTCCGGCTTCGGGCGCCACGCAGGCCAGCATGTCAGTTGCTTCGCGCCTGTCCTGCCCGAAACTGCCCGGCGATCGCTGCAACGCGTGCGCCATAGCGGCGTGCGGTCTCGAGGTCGCCCGGCGACATCTCGTCAGGCGATGCGTCGGCCGGCGTCTGCGCCATCGGCGCGATATAGGAGCCCATGCGATTCAGGTCATCACGCATCGACGCCTTCACGTTCGCCGGCTTGATGTCCATGCTCACCCAGATACCGCCATGCTGCCCGCTGAGCAGAACGAAGTATTCGAGCGTATTGAGCTTGTCGCCGTTGATGCTTGCGCTGTTGGTAAAGCCGCCGAAGAGCTTGTTGCGCCACGCGCCGTCGAACCAGGCTTTCGACGAGGCATCGGCGAACTTCTTGAACTGCCAGCTCGGGCCGCCCATGTAGGTCGGCGAGCCGAACACGATCGCATCGGCACCGGCCAGCGCGTCCCACGCATCGTCGGCAATGTTGCCGTCGGCGTCGATAGCGACGAGGACGGCGCCGGCCCCGTCGGCAACCGCCGTGGCCATGCGTTCGGTATGCCCATAGCCGGAGTGGTAGACGACGACCGTCTTAACCGGCGAGGTGTGTTGCGTCATGGTGACTTCCTTTCGTTCAGGTTGTCGTCGATGGACGACATCGGAGGGCACTTTACCGAGTCGCAATTGCGTTATAAATGACGGTCGATTGAACGTTCTGTTACTCCACGAGAGAACAATGCAAAATCTTGATGCGCTTTTGATCTTTGCCCGCGTCGCGGAAATGACGAGCTTCACGCGGGCGGCTGACAGCCTCGGCATCCAGAAAGGACGTGTGTCGATGGTGATCCGCAGGCTCGAGCGCGACGTCGGTGTTGCGCTGCTGCATCGGACGACGCGCAGCGTGCAGCTGACCGAAGACGGCCGCGCGTTCTATTCGCGCGCACGGGATCTGCTGGCCGAGGTCCAGGCATTGCAATCGATGTTCTCCGGCAATGGCACGCGCCTGCGGGGACGCTTGCGCGTCGACATGCCCACGGAGTTGGCACGCAGCGTCGTGGTTCCCGCCCTGCCACTGCTGATGGGCGCGCATCCGGAGCTGGAACTGGAAATCTCCAGCACCGATCGGCGTGTCGATCTCGTGCAGGAGGGGTTCGATTGCGTGATCCGCATGGGTCCGATCGTGGACGAAACGCTGATCGCCCGACCGTTGGGCCGGCTGCGCATGATCAATGCGGCGAGCCCCGGTTATCTGGCGCGGTACGGCGTGCCGCATACGCTCGACGATCTGCTTGCCCAGGGGCACCGGATGGTCCACTACACGCTGACGCTCGGCGCCCGGCACGCGGGATGGGAATATCCGAACGGCGACGGCTATGCGACGCTGCCGTTGCCAAGCGCGATGCAGGTGAACAACGTGCAGACCTATCACGCGGCCGGGATTGCCGGCATCGGGTTGATCCAGGCCGGATATTCCGGGGTCGCGAAGTACATCGAAAGCGGCGCGCTGGTGGAGGTACTGCCTGACTTGCGTCCGGAACCCCTCGCGGCGTCGCTCGTCGTGGCCCATCGGCGCAATCTGTCGCCGCGGGTGCGGACGTTCATGGAGTGGATCGAAGGGGTGTTGGCGCCGTATTTCGATTGAGGGGGCGGGAGGCGGGAGGTAGGGGCAACGGCAGTTGGACTGCCGCTGTGGCCGGCGGCAGTCGACCCAACTCGGGCACCCGGTCACGTACGATCGTCAGGATCGCATCCACGCGCCCGAGGCCATGCTTAAATTTGCTGCTGCCCACCATCGACGAACAACTCGACGCCGTTCACGAAGCTCGCGTCGTCCGAGGCGAGGAACAGCGCGGCACTCGCGATCTCGCCGGGCTCACCGAGGCGCCCCATCGGGATCTGGGTAGCCAGATAATCGGCCAGGCCCTGGCGCTGCGCGGCATCGTCACCGGCGAGGTCGAGCAGGCCGGGCGTGCGGGTCGCCCCGGGGCTGATCGTATTGACGCGAATGCGGCGGTCCTTCAAGTCGAGAATCCAGCTGCGTGCGAAGGCGCGCACTGCGGCTTTTGAAGCCGAATACACGCTGAAGGAGGCAGTGCCCGCGCTGCCGGCCGTCGAGCCGGTGAGGATCACCGATGCACCTTCGGCGAGCAGCGGCAGCGCTTTTTGCACCGTGAACAGCACGCCCTTCACATTGCGATCGAAGGTGTCGTCGTAGTGTGCTTCGGTGATACTGCCAAGCGCCAGCATCGAGCCGCCACCGGCGTTCGCGAACAGCACGTCGAGCCGGCCCTGTTCTTCCTTGATCTGCACATACAACGCGTCGAGTTCTCCGAGCTTCGTCGAGTCGACGCGTACGCCGGTCGCGCTGCCGCCAGCTTCCCGAATGCTCTTCACGGCGGTATCGAGCTCGGCCTGACGGCGGCCGGTGAGGTAGACATGCGCACCTTCCGCGGCGAAGCGTTGGGCAGTGGCAAGGCCAATGCCGCTGGTTGCGCCGGTAACGAGTGCGATCTTGTTGTCGAGTTTGCGTGCCATGGTGCTTCTCCTTTCGTTCGATAAGTGGGTGACGGCGTTCGGTGTTGCGTGCTGCGATGAGAGGAGAATATCGACGCCCCAATCCTTTCGAAATAGAATTGATTGCAATCCAACGTTGCAAAAATGAAAAGACGAGGGGTCATGACAAAGCTGCCTGATTTCGAAGGACTCGCGATGTTCGCGAAGGTCGCCGAGGAAGGGTCGTTCGCCGCCGCGGCACGGACGATGGGGGTGTCCGTCGCGACAGTTTCTCGTGGGGTCGCCCGTCTGGAAGACCGGTTGAGTGCGCGGCTCTTCAATCGCACGTCGCGACAGCTCTCGTTGACCGAGTTCGGCCGGACGATTTGCGAGCAAGCCGGCGAGATCTATCGCCGGGCCGAGCAGGCGGAAAGCACCGCGCGCGAGATGTCATTGCGGCCGCGTGGCCTGGTACGCCTCGCCGTGCCGATGTCATTCGGGCTGCGCTGGGTCGCCCCACTGCTGCCGGACTTTTTTCGCGCGTACCCCGAGGTGTCGATCGACTTGCATCTTTCCGATGCGTCGGTCGATCTGGTCGCCGACGGTTTTGACGCCGCGCTGCGCATCGCCGCACTGCCGGACTCCTCGCTGGTCGCGCGACGGTTGTGCGCGGTCACACAATTCGTGGTGGCATCGCCGGCGTATCTGGCGCGCGAAGGACGGCCCACTCATCCGCGCGAGCTGGTGGACCGACCGTGCCTGTCCTACGCGTATCGCGCACGTGGCGATGTCTGGCGCTTCACGAACGCGGCGGGTGACGAGGAGCCGATCATGCCGTCCGGACCGTTGCGCGTGACGAATGCCGATGCACTGCTGCCCACGCTGCTCGATGGCCTCGCGATTGCCGAGCTGCCCGAGTTCATCGCCGGAGAATATCTGGCCGATGGCCGACTCGAAGCGATCCTTACCGACTGGTCGTTGACGAAAGGCGGACTCTACTTCGTCACGCCGTCGGCGCGCGCACGTCCCGCCAAGGTGACCGCGCTGTCCGATTACTTTGCGGAACACTTGTCCGATCCGTCGTGGCGGCGGCCGAGATGACGCTCTGATGCAATTGATTTGCGTCGACCAGGATCATGCCGGTGATCCTAACCCGTGGAAGGCCTGTCAACAGCACACCTTTCCGGGGACCCCTATCGATTTACGCTGCCGGTCATAGCCCGAACCTATCGCGCCTCAGGTGTCCCGGCGCGCATGACCGAGTGCGCATCCCGCCATTGAAACGGCCCGGCAGGCCCATGGCGCGATGCACCCGCATCGCTGCACACCGAATCACATGGTCGGATCTTCAGCGTCATGGACAGATATTCGAATACGGTCGAGACCCGCAGCAGATGTCGCGACTCCCGGTGGGTCAGCACCCACAGCCCGATCTGACAGTCGTGCAGGACCTCGGTCAGTTGCACGAGACCGGAGCGGCCGCGGGTCGGGAACGTCGGCAGGATGCCGACGCCCATGCCGAGGGCGACGAGCTCCATCACGGTCAGGATGCTGTTGACCTACCCTCGTCAGTCGATTCGCGCAGGACATGGGCGCGTAGCGCAGCGCCGGGCACCGCAAAGCCGGGGCCGTCGGCCAGGCATTGTGCTGCCCCGCACAAATCAGGCGCGGGTTGCGCCGGCGGCAGACACGAAGCGCCACCGGCGCAATCACTGTCGTCCGGTCGGCCGTGACACGGTGCTAGCGCAAACCCGGGCCCGGTTGCACTGTTCAGCGCCATTCTGGTCCTGTATCGTCCTGCCATGCCCGATTGCGGAACCGGTGCTTGGGAGGCTCACGATGCGAACCAAGAATGCAGCAGCCGTCTGGATCCTGATCGCGATGGTGGCAGGCATCGTGATCGGCTACATGATCTTCACGAGCTTTCCGGACAAAAAGGCCACCACCGAAATCGCCGGTTACATCTCGCTCGTCTCCGACGTGTTCCTGCGCCTGATCAAGATGGTGATCGGGCCGCTGGTGTTCTCCACGCTCGTCGTCGGCATCGCGCACATGGGCGACGCGGCATCGGTCGGGCGCGTGTTCGCGAAATCGATCGGCTGGTTCATCACCGCGTCGCTCGTCTCGCTGCTGCTCGGGCTGTTCATGGCGAACCTGCTCCGGCCGGGCGACAACCTTGGCCTGCCGCTGCCGGACATCGGCGCATCGGCGAACCTCGCGACCTCCAAGTTCACGCTCAAGGATTTCGTCGGCCACATGGTGCCGAGGTCGTTCGCCGAGTCGATGAGCAATAACGAAATCCTGCAGATCGTCGTGTTCTCGATGTTCTTCGGCGTCGCGCTCGCCGCGCTCGGCGAACGCGGCAAGATCCTCATCGCCGCGATCGACCAGCTGTCGCACGTGATGCTCAAGATCACCGGCTACGTGATGAAGCTCGCGCCGCTCGCCGTGATGGCCGCGATGGCCGCCACCGTCGCGGTCAACGGGCTGTCGGTGCTGCTGAAGTTCGCGGTGTTCATGGGCGACTTCTACGTCAGCCTGTTCCTGCTCTGGACACTGCTCGTCTGCGCCGGGCTGCTGTTCCTCGGGCGGCGCGTGTTCAAGTTGCTGGTGCTGATCAAGGAAGCGTTCATGCTGTCGTTCGCGACGGCCAGCTCCGAAGCCGCCTACCCGAAAATCCTCGACGCGCTCGACCGGTTCGGCGTGCGCCGCAAGATCTCGAGCTTCGTGATGCCGATGGGCTATTCGTTCAACCTCGACGGCTCGATGATGTACTGCACGTTCGCGGCACTGTTCATCGCACAGGCGTACAACATCCACCTGTCGCTCGGCACGCAGATCACGATGCTGCTGGTGCTGATGCTGACGTCGAAGGGCATGGCCGGCGTGCCGCGCGCGTCGCTCGTCGTGATCGCCGCCACGCTCCACCAGTTCGGGCTGCCGGAGGCCGGGCTGCTATTGATTCTCGGCGTCGACACCTTCCTCGACATGGGCCGCTCGGCCACCAACGCGGTGGGCAACTCGATTGCGAGCGCGGTGGTCGCGAAGTGGGAAGGCCAGCTGATGTCGGAAGCGGAAGCCGAAGCGAACCTCGCGCGCATCGAAGCGGAGCAGGAAGGGACGATCGCGCATCCGGCGGATGCCTGACGGAGGCCCGCGATGAAGATGCAGCGATTCTGGCGTGCGCTCGCGCTCGCAGGCCTGCTCGCCGCGGGCGCGGGCGCGACCGCGCGCGCGGAAGATGCGCCCTCCACGCCGCCGCGCGTCGAGCCGTTCGCGCCGGCCCAACTGACCGGCACGCTCGCGAAGGTGCGCCGCAGCGGCACGATCGCACTCGGCTATCGCGACGCGTCGATCCCGTTCTCGTACCTGAACGCGCGCAACCAGCCGATCGGCTATTCGATCGAGCTCTGCAAGGCGCTCGTGTCGTCGATCGAGGATGCGGTCAACGAGAACCTGACGATCCGCTGGGTGCCGGTCACGTCCGACAACCGGATCGACGCGGTGGTCAGCGGCAAGGTCGACCTGGAATGCGGCTCCACGACGAGCAACCTGGAGCGCCAGCAGCGCGTGGCGTTCTCGCCGATTTTCTTCGTGGCCGGCACGAAGGTGATGGTGAAGCGCGGCTCGCCGATCCACTCGTTCCGCGATCTGGCGGGCAAGAAGGTCGCGGTGACGGCCGGCACGACCAACGAGAAGGCGCTGCGCGACCTGGACGCGCGGTTCAAGCTGGGGATCCAGCTGCAGGTGGTGCCGGACCATGCACAGGGCTTCGCGCTCGTCGCGAACGGCGGCGCCGATGCGTTCGCGACCGACGACGTGCTGCTGTACGGCCTGATTGCCGAGCATGCGGGCGAGGGCGGCCGGTACGACGTGGTGGGCGATTTCCTGTCCTACGACCCGTACGGGATCATGTTCCGCAAGGACGATCCGCAGCTCGCGCAGGTTGTAAAAAGCACGTTCCAGGAGCTGGCCGCCGATGGCGAGATCACCCGCCAGTACAAGCGCTGGTTCCTGCGCCCGCTTCCGTCGGGCATGAGTCTCAACCTGCCGATGAGCCCGCAGCTGGAGACCATCATCGAGACGATCGGCGTCAAGGGCGAATGAGTTCGGCCGCCGGAATGATGACGAGATGAAAACGGCCCCGGTGTCTCGCCAGACACCGAGGCCGCTCACCGGAAGGACCGCGTTCAACCGACCCGCGCTTCTCCGTCACGCACTGCGTCATCGCCCTCGTCGGCCGTTCGCGCCAGCACCGGCTTCAGCGCGTGCCCGGTATGGCTCGCCGTCACCTGCACGAGCCCTTCCGGCGGCGCCGCCGCGACGATCGTGCCGCCGCCCACGCCGCCTTCCGGGCCGAGATCGATGATCCAGTCGGCTTCCGCGATCACGTCGAGATCGTGCTCGATCACGACCACGCTATGGCCGCCGTCGACCAGCCGGTGCAGCACGCGGATCAGCTTCGCGACGTCGGCCATGTGCAGGCCGACCGTCGGCTCGTCGAGCACGTACAGCGTGTGCGGCGCCTTCTGCCCGCGCCGCGTGATGTCGTCGCGCACCTTCGTGAGCTCGGTGACGAGCTTGATCCGCTGCGCCTCGCCGCCGGAGAGGGTCGGCGACGGCTGGCCGAGCGTCAGATAGCCGAGGCCGACGTCCTTCATCAGCTGCAGCGGATGCGCGATGTTCGAAATCGGCGCGAAGCATTCCACCGCCTCGTCGATCTCCATCGTCAGCACGTCGCCGATGTTCCGGCCGCGCCACGTGACCGCGAGCGTCTCCGGATTGAAGCGCTGCCCGTGGCACACGTCGCACGGCACCTTCACGTCGGGCAGGAAGCTCATCCCGATCGTGCGCACGCCTTGCCCCTCGCAGGCCGGGCACCGCCCGTCGCCGGTGTTGAACGAGAAGCGCGACGCGGTGTAGCCGCGCGCCCGCGCTTCCAGCGTATCGGCGAACAGCTTGCGGATCGTGTCCCACACGCCGATGTAGGTGGCCGGGCACGAGCGCGGCGTCTTGCCGATCGGCGTCTGGTCGACTTCGAGCACGCGGTCGATCTGCTCCCAGCCGCTCAGCGACGCACAACCCTGCCACGCATGCGTGACACTCAGCGACGGCCGCGGCGCGCTGCGCGCGAGCACGCTCGAACGGCGGTTGGCGGCCGGCGCGTCCTGCTGCGCGGCCTTGCGCGCGCGCCGCGTGGCCGGCGACGACAGCACCGAGCGGCCGACCGCGTCGAGCAGGTTCGTCATCAGCACGTCGCGCGCGAGCGTCGACTTGCCCGAGCCGCTCACGCCCGTCACCGCGACGAGCCGCGCGAGCGGAATGCCGACGGTCACGTCGCGCAGGTTGTGCAGCGTCGCGTCGTGCACGGTCAGCCACGCGTCCGGCACCGCCGGTGCGCCGTTCTTGCCCGCCGCGCTCACCGCGCGGCGCGGTTGCAGCGGGTGCGTCATCGGCTGCGCGAGCAAACGCCCCGTGACCGAATCCGGCTGCGCGGCCAGATCGGCGACCGCACCCTCGGCGACCAGCGTGCCGCCGCGCTTGCCGGCGCCCGGGCCGACGTCGATGATGTGATCCGCGCGCCGGATCGTGTCCTCGTCATGCTCGACGACGACGAGCGTGTTGCCCTTGTCGCCGAGCTTGCGCAGCGCGTCGAGCAGGATCTGGTTGTCGCGCGGATGCAGGCCGATCGTCGGCTCGTCGAGCACGTAGCACACGCCCTGCAGGTTGCTGCCGAGCTGCGCGGCGAGCCGGATCCGTTGCGCCTCGCCGCCCGACAGGCTCGGCGCCGCGCGATCGAGGCTCAGGTAGCCGAGCCCGACCTCCTCGAGAAACGCGAGGCGGCTGCCGATCTCGCTGACGATGTCGCGCGCGATCTGCGCGTCGCGGCCGGACAGTTCCAGCGCATCGATCCAGCGGCGCGTGTCGGACACCGTCCACTGCGCGACCTCGACGATCGGATGCGCGTCGAACGTGACCGCGCGCGCGGACGGGTTCAGCCGCGTGCCGTGGCAATCCGGGCACGGCTCGTTGCCGACGCCTTCCGGTTCCTGCTCGTCCGACGGCAGTGTTTGCTCGCGGCCGCGATCGTCCCCGGCGAGTACCGTGTCGTCATACGCGGCGCGCTGTTCGCGCGTGAGCGTGACGCCGGTGCCGACGCAGGTCGTGCACCAGCCGTGCTTGCTGTTGTACGAGAACATCCGCGGATCGAGTTCCGGGTAGCTCGTGCCGCACACCGGGCACGCGCGCTTGACCGACAGCACCTTGACCGCGCCGACGCGCGCGGTCGAATGATCGTTCTGCATCGCGTGGTGCAGCCCGTCGAGCGGTGCCAGCAGGTGCATCACGCCCTTGCCGATCTCGAGCGTCTCGTCGAGCCGGCGCCGCAGCTCGGCCTCGTTGTCCGGCGACACGACGAGGTCGGCCACCGGCAGCTCGATCGTGTGCTCGCGGAAGCGATCGAGCTTCGGCCACGGATCGACCGTGACGAACTCGCCGTCCACGCGCAGATGCGTGCTGCCGCGCGCCTTCGCCCATTTCGCGAGATCGGTATAGACGCCCTTGCGGTTGACGACGAGCGGCGCGAGAAAGCCGACGTGTTCATCGCGATGGTCGCGCAGCAACTGGGCGGCGATCGATTCGACGGTTTGCGACGTGACGGGCGTGCCGTCGTGGATGCAATGCTGGAGGCCGAGCTTCACATACAGCAGCCGCAGGAAGTGCCAGACTTCGGACGTGGTCGCGACCGTGCTCTTGCGGCCGCCGCGCGACAGCCGCTGCTCGATCGCGACCGTCGGCGGAATGCCGTACACGGCGTCCACTTCCGGCCGCCCGGCCGGCTGCACGATCGAGCGCGCATACGCGTTCAGCGATTCGAGGTAGCGGCGCTGCCCTTCGTGGAACAGGATGTCGAACGCGAGCGTCGACTTGCCGGAACCCGACACGCCGGTGATCACGTTGAACTTGCCGTGCGGGATGTCGACGTCGAGCGCCTTCAGGTTGTGCTCGCGGGCGTTGACGATCCGCACGACGTCCTCGCCCTCGATCGCGCGCCGCTCGCGGGCGGCGCTCAGCACGGCCTGCAGCGGCACGCCTTCGTCGGCCAGCGCCGTTTCGCCGTCCATCGCGCGGTCGTACTGCAGCAGCGCGACGCCGGTATGCGATTCCGTGCAGGCCTTCACGTCGTCGGGCGTGCCCGCGCACAGCACGCGGCCGCCGCCGTCGCCGCCCTCCGGGCCGAGATCGATCAGCCAGTCGGCCGCGCGGATCACGTCGAGGTTGTGCTCGATCACGATCAGCGAATGGCCGGCCGCGAGCAGCTTGCCGAACGCCTGCATCAGCTTCGCGATGTCGTCGAAGTGCAGCCCGGTGGTCGGCTCGTCGAACATGAACAGCTTCGTGCGCGCGATGCGCGCCTCTTCGCTGGCGATCCGTCGCCCGCCGGCAGCCGCCGCCGACTCGGCGAGGAAGCCGGCCAGCTTCAGCCGCTGCGCTTCGCCGCCCGACAGCGTCGGCACCGGCTGGCCGAGTTTCACGTATTCGAGGCCGACGTCGACGATCGGCTGCAGCACGCGCAGCACCTCGGCGTCGGCCGCGAAGAACGCGGCCGCCTCGCTGACCGTCAGGTCGAGCACGTCGGCGATGCTCAAGGCGCGGCCGTCGCGCTCGATGCGCACTTCGAGGATCTCGGCGCGATAGCGGCTACCGTCGCAGTCCGGGCAACGCAGGTAGACGTCGCTCAGGAACTGCATCTCGATGTGCTCGAAGCCCGAGCCGCCGCAGGTCGGACAACGGCCGTCGCCCGAGTTGAAGCTGAAGGTGCCCGCGCCGTAGCCGCGTTGCAGCGCGAGCGGCGCCTTCGCGAACAGTTTGCGGATCTCGTCGAACGCACCGACATAGCTGGCCGGGTTCGAGCGCGTGGTCTTGCCGATCGGCGACTGGTCGACGAACACGACGTCGCCGACCTGGTCGGCGCCCGTCAGGGTGCGGAACGCGCCCGGCGACTCGGTCGCCTTGCCGTGATGGCGCGCCACCGCCGGATAGAGCACGTCCTGCAGCAGCGTCGACTTGCCGGAACCCGACACGCCGGTCACGCACACGAGCCGCTGCAGCGGAATCCCGACGGTCACGTCGCGCAGGTTGTGCTCGGTCGCGCCTTCGAGCACGATGCGCGGCGTGCGCTCGTCCACCGGACGGCGCGCCCAGTTCGACGCGTGCGCGACGTGCTTGCGGCCGCCGAGATACTCGCCCGTCAGCGTGGGCGCGGAACGGATGTCGTGCGGCGTGCCGTCGTAGACGATCGTGCCGCCGCGCTCGCCGGGGCCCGGGCCCATGTCGATCAGCCGGTCGGCCGCGAGCATCACCGACGGATCGTGCTCGACCACCACCAGCGTGTTGCCCGCGTCGCGCAGCCGCTGCATCGCCTCGACGATCCGCGTGAGGTCGCGCGGATGCAGCCCGATGCTCGGCTCGTCGAGCACGAACAGCGTCTTGGTCAGCGACGTGCCGAGCGCCGTGGTCAGGTTGATCCGCTGCACCTCGCCGCCCGACAGCGTGCGGCTCTGCCGGTCGAGCGTCAGGTAGCCGAGCCCCACGTCGCACAGATATTTGACGCGCGTGCGCACCTCGGCGAGCAGCAGCTTCAGCGCATCGTCGAGCAGCGCGCTCGGCAAACTCACGTCGTCGAAGAAGCGGCGGATGCGCTCGATCGGCAGCAGCATCAGGTCATGCACCGTCAGGCCCGGCAACGCTTCGAGTTGCGCGCGCGTCCAGTCGACGCCGCGCGGCAGGAAGCGATCGGCCGGCGCGAGCACCGCGTCGGCGTTCGCCTTCGAGCCGAGCCGCCACTGCAGCGATTCCGTCTTCAGGCGCGCGCCGCCGCAGACGTCGCACGGCGTGTAGCTGCGGTACTTCGACAGCAGCACGCGGATATGCATCTTGTACGCTTTCGATTCGAGATAGCCGAAGAAGCGTTTCACGCCGTACCACTGGCTCTGCCACTTGCCGTTCCAGTCCGGCGAGCCGTCGATCACCCAGTCGCGCTCGGCGTCCGACAGCTCGGACCATGGCGTGTCGCGCGGGATGCCGGCTTTCGCCGCGTAGCGCATCAGGTCGTCCTGGCACTCCTTCCACGCGGGCGTCTGCATCGGCTTGATCGCGCCGCCGCGCAGCGTCTTGCGCGCGTCGGGGATCACGAGGCCGAGATCGACGCCGATCACGCGGCCGAAGCCGCGGCAGGTTTCGCAGGCGCCGTAGGCCGAGTTGAACGAGAACAGCGCGGCTTGCGGCTCCGCGTAGCGCAGGTCGCTGTCGGGATCGTGGAGCCCCGTGGAGAAACGCCAGATCAACGGCTCGGCCACCGCGTTTGCCGCTTCGGGCGCCAGCACGTACACGTTCACGCGGCCGCCGCCGCGCTTGAGCGACGCCTCGATCGCCTCGACCACGCGCACCTTGTCGGCCTGCTGCACGCGGAAACGGTCGGCCACCACGTCGAGCAGCTTGCGCGGGCCGGTAGGCGACGCGACTTCGCGCTGCGCCTGCACGCGCGTGTAGCCACTCGCGGACAGCCACTGCGCGACTTCGTCCTCGGATGCGCTGTCCGGCAGCTCGACCGGGAACGTGACGACGACGCGCGGATCGTCGGCGCGCGTGCGCGCGACGAGTTCCGCGTAGATCGTCTCGGGTGTGTCGTGCCGCACCTGCCGCGCGGTCTGGCGGTCGAACAGCTCGGCCGCGCGCGCGTACAGCAGCTTCAGGTGATCGTTGAGCTCGGTCATCGTGCCGACCGTCGAGCGCGAGCTGCGGACCGGATTGGTCTGGTCGATCGCGATCGCGGGCGGCACGCCGTCGACGCGCTCGACCTGCGGGCGGTCCATCCGGTCGAGGAACTGCCGCGCATATGCGCTGAACGTCTCGACGTAGCGTCGCTGGCCTTCCGCGTACAGCGTGTCGAACACGAGGCTCGACTTGCCGGAGCCCGACGGGCCGGTGACGACCGTCATTTCGCCGGTGCGCAGGTCGAGATCGAGGTTCTTGAGGTTGTGCTGACGTGCTCCGCGAATGCGGATCAGATTGCTGGATGACAATTTGCCTGCCCGTCTGAATGAGTTAGCCGGAATCACGGGGCCGGAACGCTGCGGCGGATGCCCGCAGGCGCGGCGCGCGTGCCGCACGGGTCATGCCCGTGCCGCTCGAGTTCGACGGATACTATACTGTATATTCATACAGGCGCGACCTGCAAAGTCGCTATCACAACTGTCTCGCCAATAGCAATTGGACGGGACCTGCTGTTCTGCCAGCAGTAGCCTACTCGATCGTGCGTCGCTGGTAACGGCGGGGTGCGGAGCATCGAGGACAACGACTGGGGCCGCAAGGCCTAGCCCGAGCCGCGAGGCGAAGGCGACACCTGCAAGCATCGACGCGGGAGCCGGAAGGGCTCGGGTGGCACGGTTAACGGAAGTGAATTCTCGCAAGCGTCGTGATTACAGTCCAGCCAAAGATGCTGACAGGCTGAGGGCAAAAGCTACGCGACCGGGTGCATTCAGTCTGTGGTGAATGCACGCAGACCACGGTGTCGCCGGCGTAAAGAGGAAACCGTCGTCATCCCGTTGCGACAGCGGAACAGGGTAAGCCCATCTCGTCGCCCCCAGGGGCAGGCCAACCGCGAGGGAGGCTGCGGGCGGAGCGGGTAAAGGAGGTTGGAGAAAGCGAACGCCAGGCCGTAATGGCCGGGATACGAGCTGAAACATCGCTCGACACGAAAGTGGGCAGACTTCCAACTGGTCTCTCATCACGAGATAACTTGCGTAATCTTTGAAGGCGAGAAAGCAAATGAACGGGCTGTCAACGTGTGCACTGGCCGACCAAGGTACGTCGTGGCACAGCATCGACTGGGACGCGGCCCACGCCATGGTCAAAAGAATGCAAGCGCGTATCGTGAAGGCGACACAGGCCGGTCGCTGGAACAGGGTCAAGGCTCTGCAACGGCTACTGACCACCTCGTTCTACGGCAAAGCGTTAGCCGTTAAACGAGTGACGGAAAACCAAGGCAAACGTACACCGGGCGTTGACAAAGTGCTTTGGTCGACCCCGGATGCCAAATACATGGCAATAGGCTCGCTGACGCGGTGTGGGTATCAACCGCTGCCGCTGAAGCGTATCTATATACCCAAGAGTACCGGCAAGCTGCGCCCGCTGAGCATCCCCACGATGCGAGATCGGGCGATGCAGGCCCTTCACCTGCTCGCCCTCGACCCCGTATCCGAAACGATCTCTGATGGACAATCCTATGGATTCCGAAAAGAGCGATCTACCCATGACGCGATAGCGCAATGCTTCATGAACGCCCGATACCACGGCAACCCAAAAGACCGGGGCGCACGGGTCTCGGCGCAGTGGATTCTCGAAGCGGACATCCGCGGCTGCTTCGACAACATCGACCATGCGTGGCTCTTAAAGCACGTGCCGACGGACAAGGCCGTGTTGGCGAAATGGCTGAGGGCCGGTTACTTGAAGGACGGTGTATTCGCGAGGACGACCGAAGGGACGCCACAGGGCGGCATCATCAGCCCTGTGCTCGCCAACTTTGCGCTGAACGGGCTGGACAAGGTTTTATCGTCCGTTTTCAAATATCCGTCACATCGCGTAGCTCACAAGGTCAATCTCGTGCGATACGCCGACGACTTCGTCATCACTGGAGTGAGTCGGGAAGTGTTGCAGGACACAGTCACCCCGGCAGTCACCACGTTTCTTGCATCTCGAGGACTGGAACTCGCCCCGGAGAAGACGAAGATCACCCACCTGACGGAAGGCTATGATTTCCTTGGCCAGAACGTCCGGCGATACGGCAAGAAACTGCTTATCAAGCCGGCGCGGAAGAACGTGCAGTCCTTCCTGCAAAAGGTTCGAGACATCATCCGAAGGCTAAGACCAGCACCGCAGGACGTGCTGATCGACGCCCTCAATCCTGTGATCACCGGCTGGGCAATGTACCACCGTCACGTCGTTGCACAGGAAGCCTTCACCCGCGTGGACAGCCATATCTGGTACGCAATATGGCAATGGGCCAAGCGACGCCATCCCAAGAAGCCTGCGGAATGGGTGCGGCAACGTTACTTTCATCGGATTGGGCTAAGGCAATGGGTATTTGCCGTCGCCACTGATCATGTGGACGATAACGGACGCCCTATCCTCCGGTCTCTCCGGACAGCGGCGAGTACACCCATCGAACGACATCCGAAAGTCCAATCGGACGCCAATCCCTACGATCGTGAGTGGTACACCTACTTTGCGCAGCGCGCTGCGATTCGAAGTCGGATCTCCCGGGCACGTCGCAAGGGCAACGGCCGCAGCTAGTCTGCACGCTGCCATGAAGCAGGTACATAGGCCGGTCGGTACGTGGTGCCGCCGGGTTGGTTTAATCACTGGCCTTATAGAGGCTTGAGCCGTATGCGGGGAAACTCGCACGTACGGTTCTTAGGGGGCGGCGGCGCAGCAATGCGTCGCTGCTACCCGACT